>DATEDV010000192.1:0-5515 GCA_035281485.1 Candidatus Limnocylindria bacterium
CACCCCGGGCTCGAGGTCATCGTCGGCTCGATGTTCAGCGGAAAGAGCGAGGAGCTCATCCGCCGCATGAAGCGCGCGGTCATCGCGCGTCGGGCCGTCCAGGTCTTCAAGCCCGCGGTCGACGTCCGCTTCGCCGCGGAGTCAGTGAGCTCGCACGACGGCGACTCCTTCGCGGCGCGGCCGGTGCTCGTGGCCGAGGAGATCCTGCAGCTCATCTCGCCGGACACGACCGTCGTCGGCATCGACGAGGTGCAGTTCTTCGACCACGCCGTCGTCGGGGTGGTGCGGAAGCTCGTCGCGAGCGGCCGGCGCGTGATCTGTGCGGGACTCGATCTCGACTTTCGCGGCGAGCCCTTCGGTCCGGTGCCGACGCTGCTCGCGCTTGCGGAGAAGGTCGACAAGCTCGAGGCCATCTGTGTCGTGTGCGGCCAATCCGCGACGCGGACCCAGCGCATCGTCAACGGCGTGCCGGCGTTCTGGGACGAGCCGATCATCGTGGTCGGCGCGCAGGAGGCGTACGAGGCGCGCTGCCGAGCGTGCCACGAGGTGCCGCGACGCGCACCGGTCGCCGAGCCGGCAAAGCGGTGAACCCGCCCACCGCGTACGGCGGGCAGGCCGTCATCGAGGGCGTGATGATCCGCGGGCGCCGGACGATCGCCCTGGCGTGCCGGCTGCCCAACGGAGAGATCTACCGCTACCGCGAGCCGCTGCGCTCTGCGCTCCTGCGGTCGCGTGTCGCGCGCGCTCCGTTCGTGCGCGGGCTTCTCGTGCTCTGGGAGTCGCTGTCCTACGGCTATCGCATGCTCATGAAGTCGGCCGACCTCCAGCTCGAGGAGGGGGAGGGCTCCATCAGCGGTGGCAGCAACGCCGTCATCTTCGGCGTGACTCTTCTCCTCGCGCTCGGCTTCTTCGTCGGCATCCCGTACTTCGCGACGCAAGCTGCGCATTCGGTCATAGAGTCATCGGTCGTGCTGAACATCGCCGAGGGGATGCTCCGGATGGTGCTGTTCCTCGGCTACCTCTTCGCGATCTCCTTCATGCCCGACATCCGCCGCGTGTTCATGTACCACGGCGCCGAGCACATGACGATCCATGCCTTCGAGCACGGCGAGGAGCTCGAGCGCTCGCGCATCGAGCCGTATCCGACGGCGCACCCGCGCTGCGGCACGGCGTTCCTCCTCTTCGTGGTCGTCGTGTCGATCGCGCTGTTCGCATTCCTGCCGCGGACGAACATCTTCGTCGACCTGGTCGCGCGCCTTCTGCTCATCGTTCCGGTCGCCTCGATCTCGTACGAAGTCTTGCGCTTCGGCGCGGCCCACGAGCGCAATCCGCTCATGCGCCTGTTCGTCGCACCCGGTCTGCTCCTCCAGCGCATCACGACGCGCCGGCCCGAGCCGCCGATGATCGACGTCGCCGTGGCTTCGCTCGAGGAGGCGCTCGCCGGGGACGCCGAAGCGTTGCGGGGCGCATCGGCCGCGTCATGAGCGAGCCTCTCAGTCCCGGTCTTCTCCGGCGACTCGCCAAGGTCGAGGAGCGCTACGAGGAGCTCGGTCGGCTCATGGCCGATCCGGAGACCACCGCGAGTCGCGACCGCATCCGCGAGGTCGGTCAGGAGCTCGCGCAGCTGCAGCCTGTCGTCGACGCGGTGCGCGCGCTGCGCGATGCCGAGCGGCGGCTCAACGAAGCGCGCGAGCTGGTCGACTCTGATGACGCCGATCTGCGCGACATCGCGCGGGAGGACGTTGCGACCGCGTCGCAACAGGTCGAGGAGATGCTGGCCAAGCTCCGCCTACTGCTCGTTCCGCGCGATCCGCTCGACGAGAAGAACGTCATCGTCGAGATCCGCGGGGGCGAGGGCGGGGAAGAGGCCGCGCTGTTCGGCGCCGACCTCTACCGCATGTACGCGAGGTACGCCGAGCGCCACCGGTGGAAGGCCGAGGTCCTCTCGCAGAGCGACTCGGAGAAGGGCGGCTTCAAGGAGATCATCTTCCGCATCGCCGGGCGCGGTGCGTACAGCAAGCTCAAGTTCGAATCCGGCGTGCACCGCGTGCAGCGTGTCCCGACCACCGAGGCCCAGGGTCGTATCCACACGTCGACCGCGACTGTCGCCGTGCTGCCCGAGGCCGAGGAGATCGACATCCAGATCCCCGAGAGCGACCTCAAGATCGACGTGTACCGCGCCGGCGGCAAGGGCGGCCAGGGCGTGAACACGACCGACTCCGCGGTGCGCATCACGCACCTGCCGACGGGCGAGGTCGTCACCTGTCAGGACGAGCGCTCGCAGCTGAAGAACAAGTCGAAGGCGATGGCGGTGCTGCGCGCGCGGCTGCTCGCACGCGAGCAGGAGCGCCGCGAGCTCGAGATGGGCACGGCGCGCCGCGCGCAGATCGGCCGCGGCGAGCGCGCCGAGAAGATGCGCACCTATAACTTCCCCCAGGACCGTCTCACCGACAAGCGGCTCGGCTACAACCTGTCGAACCTCGAGCGCCGCATGGACGGCGACATCGACGAGCTGATCGACGCGCTCGCCGCCCAGGATGAGGCCGATCGTCTCGCGAGCCTCGAGGACGACGGCGCCGCATAGCGAGGATTACGATCGACCTAGCGATCCGCGGCGGCCGCGTCATCACCGCGACGCGGAGCACGGTCGCCGACGTCGGTGTCGACGGCGGTCGCGTCGCAGCCGTCGGGGAGGTCGCGCGCGCGGCGCAGGAGATCGACGCCTCCGGCAAGCTCGTCCTGCCCGGCTGCGTCGACCTGCACACGCATCTGGCGAGCACGCCGACCTTCACGCCCCTCGACGACTTCGAGCACGGTACGCGTGCGGCCATCGCGGGCGGCGTCACGACCGTGTGCTCGATGGTGTACCAGGAGGGCACGCTGCGCGCGGGGATCGAGCGCGGCCTGCGCGACGCCGAGCGCGCGCTCGCCGACTTCGCATTCCACGTCGTCGTGACCGATCCGTCCGATGCCGCGATCGGCGAGCTGCCGGCGCTCGCGCGCGAGGGGCACGCCGGGATCAAGGTGTTCATGGTGGCGCCGCGCTTCGACGAGCGGATCACCGACTACGTGCGGCTGCTGCGCACCGCGGCGGAGGCGGGCGTGCTCGTCGCCGTTCACGCGGAGGACCATCAGGTCGTGGCGCGCGCGACCGCGGCGCTTCACGCCGCCGGCAACGATGCGGTGCGTTACTTCCCGGAGAGCCGTCCGGCGGAGGCCGAGGACGTAGCGATCCGCTCGGCGGCGCAGCTCGCCGCGAAGACCGGCGCGTCGATCTACCTGGTCCACCTCTCGTCGCGCGTCGCGCTCGCCGCCCTGGCCGAGGCGAAGGCGCGCGGGGTGCGCATCTACGGCGAGACGCGGCCGCTCTATCTGTATCTGACGCGCGAGCTGTTCGAGCGTCCCAACGCCGCCCTGTGGGTCGGTCAGCCGCCGCTGCGTGAGCGCGCCGACATCGACGCGATGTGGACCGCCCTCGCGAGCGGGCTGGTCGACACCGTCGGTACGGACCACTACCCGCACCGCCGCGCGGCGAAGCTCGATCCCACGCTGGCGTTCGATCGCGTTCCGCCCGGTGTGCCCAATCTCGAGACGCTGCTGCCCATGCTGTTCTCGGAGGGCGTCCGGCGGGGGCGGCTCACCATCGAGCGGCTGGTCGGCGTGCTCGCGACGACGCCGGCCCGCATCGCCGGGCTGCGCGGCAAGGGTGAGATCGCGGTCGGCAGCGACGCCGATCTCGTCATCTTCGACCCGGAGCTGCGTCGCACCATCCGTGCAGCGGACCTGCACTCGGCCTGCGACTACGACCCTTATGAGGGGTGGGAGGTCACGGGCTGGCCGACGCACACGATCCTGCGTGGCGCGATCGCCTATGTGAACGGCGAGATCGTCGCGAGTCCCGGTGCCGGTCGCTTCGTTCCGCGCGATCCCGTCGCGCGAGTGTGACGTTCGACGCAGTCACGGCGAAGCTTCTGCGGTAAAGTGAGCGGCCACCCGCGGCACGACCAGAACGTGCCGTCATGACTCGGAGGTCCACTTCCCTGAACGCGATCGCCGCGGAAGGCCTCGTCAAGATCTACCGCACGCGCAAGGTCGAGGTCCGTGCGCTCGACGGGCTGCACCTGAGCGTCGCCGAGGGCAGCGTCCTCGGTCTGCTCGGCCCGAACGGCGCCGGCAAGACGACAGCGGTGCGCGTCTTCAGCACCCTGCTCCGGCCCGACGCGGGCCACGCCACCGTCGCCGGCTTTGACGTCGTTCGGGACGCGCAGCACATCAGGCGCGTCATCGGTCTATCGGGCCAGTACGCCGCGGTCGACGAGAACCTCACCGGTCGCGAGAACCTGCAGCTGTTCGGCCGCCTCTATCAGCTCACATGGCAGGAGGCCCGCCGTCGCGCCGGCGATCTGCTGGAGCAGTTCGGGATCGCCGACGCCGCGGACCGCGTCGTGAAGACGTACTCCGGCGGCATGCGACGCCGGCTCGACCTCGGAGCGGCGCTCATCGGCCAGCCTCGCGTCCTGTTCCTCGACGAGCCCACGACCGGTCTCGACCCACGCGGCCGGCTCGGCATGTGGGATGTGATCCGCGGCCTGGTGCGCGAGGGCACGACGCTGCTCCTCACGACGCAGTACCTCGAGGAGGCCGACGAGCTCGCGCACACGATCGCGGTCGTCGACCACGGGCGCATCATCGCGAGCGGCACCGCCGACGAGCTGAAGGCGAAGGTCGGCGGCGAGCGCATCGAGGTCGTGGTCCACGAGCGCACCGAGATGCCACGCGCGATCCAGCTTCTCGTGCGAGCGACGGAGGGCGAGCACAGCGTCGACGAACACGTCCGACGCATCACCGTGCCCGCACGCGGAGGCGCCCGCAGTCTGGTGCAGATCGTTCGCGATCTCGACGAAGCGAAGATCGCCATCGACGACATCGCACTGCGCCGGCCGACGCTCGACGATGTGTTCCTCACCCTCACCGGCCATGCCGCGCAGCTCGCCGCCCCGGGCACGAACGGCGACACGCCCGCTGCGACGGAGAAGGGGCGATGACGACGACGACGCTCGCGCGCGTGCAGACCGGGGGATGGCGGCAGGAGATCGCTGACGGTCTGGTGATGACGTGGCGCAATCTCGTGCGCGTCCCGCGCATACCCGAGCTGTGGATCTTCGCGATCCTGCAGTCGATCATGTTCGTCCTGTTGTTCGCGTATGTCTTCGGCGGTGCCATCCCGCTCCCCGGCGGCGGCTCCTACACCGAATACCTCATGCCGGGCATCTTCGCGCAGACGATCGTCTTCGCGTCCGCGACGACGGCGATCACACTCACGTACGACCTGAGCAAGGGGATCATCGACCGCTTCCGATCGCTCCCGATGGCGCGCTCGGCCGTCCTCAGCGGACGAACGTTCGCCGACGTCGTTTACAACGGCGGGATCCTGATCGTGCTCATGCTCACCGGACTCGCGGTCGGATGGCGTGTGCACACCGGCATCCTCGAGTTCCTCGCCGGCGTCGCGCTC
>DATEDV010000193.1:0-2498 GCA_035281485.1 Candidatus Limnocylindria bacterium
CCGTGATCGCCTGGGTGACGATCCGCACCAAGGCGGCGGGACGCGGCGTGCTGGACTTCCTCGCGTTCATCCCGATCACGATCCCGGGGATCGTGCTGGGCATCAGCCTCATCTGGGTGTACTTCACGGTGCCGATCCCGATCTACGGGACGCTGTGGATCCTGCTGCTCGCGTACGTGACCCGCTACCTCCCGTACGGGATCCGCAGCGCGAGCTCGGGGATCGTGCAGATCCACCGCGAGCTCGAGGAGGCCGCCGCCGCGGCCGGCGCGAAATGGTGGCCAACGTTCACGCGCATCCTGTTGCCGCTGCTGCGCCCCGCGCTCGTGGGCGCGTGGGTCTACATCTTCATCATCTCGCTGCGCGAGCTCGGCAGCAGCATCCTCCTCTACTCGAGCGAGAGCGTCGTGCTGGCCGTGCGCATCTTCGATCTGCGCGACTCGGGGAACTACACGACCATCGCGGCGCTCTCGGTGTTCCTCATCGTGCTGCTCGTCGTCCTCGTCTCGATCCTTCAGCGGCTCGGCGGCCGTACGGTCCGCGAGGCCTAGGCATGTTGACGGTCGAGCTGCTGCGCAAGACGTTCCACACCGACCGCGGCGGCGTGCGCGCGGTGGAGGACATCTCCTTCGCGGTCGAGGACGGACGCTTCTTCACGCTGCTCGGGCCGTCCGGCTGCGGCAAGACCACCACGCTGCGGTGCGTCGCGGGACTCGAGCGCCCCGAGTCGGGGACGATCCGTCTCGACGACGTGATGCTCTCGGGGCCGCGACGTTTCGTGCCGACCCACGCCCGCGACATCGGGATGGTCTTCCAGTCGTACGCGATCTGGCCGCATCTGAGCGTGTTCGAGAACGTCGCGTTCCCGCTCCGCGTGAGCGAGCACCCGCCCTCGAAGGCGGAGACGCAGCACATGGTCGAGGAGGCGCTGGCCCTCGTGGGGCTCGACGGTCTCGAGGACCGGCCCGCGCCCCAGCTCTCCGGCGGCCAGCAGCAGCGGCTCGCGCTGGCGCGCGCGCTCGTGCGCCGGCCGAAGATCCTGCTCCTCGACGAGCCGCTGTCGAACCTCGACGCGAAGCTGCGCGAGCGCATGCGCATCGAGCTGCGTCAGCTGCAGCGGCGTCTTGGGATCACCACGATCTACGTGACCCACGACCAGGCCGAGGCGCTCTTCCTCTCGCACCGCATCGCGGTGATGTACGCGGGGAAGATCGTGCAGGAGGGCGCGCCGCGTGACCTGTATCGCGCGCCGGCGTCGGGGTTCGTCGCCGACTTCGTCGGCGAGGCGACCTTCCTTCCCGGCCAGGTCGTCCCGGGCGGTCTCAGCGCGCTCGGCGGGGTCGTCGCCTGCTCGTTCGGTGACGGTCTCGCGCCGGGGCAAAAGGGCCTGCTCGTCCTCCGGCCGGAGAACATCGTCGTGCGCGCCGAGCCGTCCGGCCGGCCGAACGAGTTCGCGGGAACCCTGCGCGTCGCGGCGTTCCTGGGCGATCGGCTCGATTGCGTGGTGGAGATCGGTGACCTGCTCGTCCGGGCGCGCGCACATCCGACGACGCAGCTCCGGCGCGATCAGAGGGTCTGGGTGGAGTTCCCGGTCGAGCACTGCACGGCGATACCCGACGACGGCTGGAGACCCCGCGTGCTGGCGCGTACATTCGACGACGAAGAGGAGTGAGCGAGGAGCGGCTCAGCCGCGACGAGCGAAACCACCAGTCTTGAGCGCCTCTCCTCGGCGTAGCCGAGAGATTGAGCAGGACTCGTAGGAGGCAGCAAATGGCCACGATCGTGCGCACCGAGACCAAGACACCGACCGATCTCCGCGAATGGCTCAAGAAGGTGGACGAGATCGGCGAGCTCCAGGTCGTCACCGGCGCGTCCGCCGAAGAGGACATCGGGATGGCGACCGAGCTCCTCGGACGGACCCGTCCGTCGAAGGCGACGATCTTCGACGAGATCCCCGGATACAAGAAGGGCTTCCGCGTGCTCTCGAACGGCCTCGGCTCGTTCGCGCGCATCGCGATCACGCTCGGCCTGCCGGTCGACGCGTCGCCGCACGAGCTCGTGAAGCAGTGGCAGGAACGGGTGCGCAAGGGCATCCCGACGATCGCCGCCGAGGTCGTGAAGGACGGGCCGGTCTTCGAGAACGTCATGCGCGGCGATCAGATCGATTGCACGATCTTCCCGACCCCGAAGTGGCACGAGTTCGACGGCGGCCGGTACCTCGGCACCGGTAGCTTCGACGTCACGATCGATCCCGATGAGAAGTGGGTGAACCTCGGGACGTACCGCGTCATGGTCCACGACAAGACGCGCCTCGGCTTCTACATCTCGCCCGGAAAGCACGGACGGCAGCACCGCGACAAATGGTTCTCACGCGGTGAGAAGATGCCGGTCGCGTTCGTTCCCGGCGGCGACCCGCTGCTGTTCCTCGCGGCGTGCACCGAGATCCCGTACGGCACGACGGAGTACGACTGGGCCGGCGGCGTGCGCGGCGCCCCGTA
>DATEDV010000194.1:0-8727 GCA_035281485.1 Candidatus Limnocylindria bacterium
GGCGAGTTCCTCGACGCCGTTGTCGACGACGCGATCGCGGCGAAAGTACCGGCGATCTGGTTCCAGCTCGATCTCGGCAACATCGCCGCCGCGCGCCGGGCCGAGGCTGCGGGACTGCAAGTCGTCTGGGACCGCTGCACGGCCATCGAGCACCGGCGCGTGCGCGCCGGCTAGGCTAGTCAGTCACCAGCGGCTGCGCGGCGTGAGGGTGATCTCCTTCGACACGTCCTCGCCCGCCGCGACCCGAGACCAGAACGGATCCAGCTCGACGCGCGAGTTCGCCTGTCGCAGAAGGGCGATGAACGGCGCGAAGCTCCGGAGCCGGTACGGCTTCGTGTTCACCTTGACCGTCGAGTCGCGCCCGCGCGCGACGAAGAACGGTGCGGACACACCGGAGTGCGCACCCGGATAACGCTTGGCGTCGATGCGCTGGAGCGAGCCGATCGGCACGCGTTCCTCGTGCAGGCCGAAGTTCGTCCTGAAGACGAGCGCGTCGCCCTCGATCGCGAGCGTAGTGAAGTACGCCTGGTTGACGACGATGAGGATGTTCACGGCCAGGAGCACCAGGCCGATCACGATCATGACCGCGTCGCCGGCGCTCGCGCCGAAAACGAGGATGGCGAGCGCGGCCAGCGGGAAGAACGTGAACGTCGGCCAGAGGAGCGCAAGGTCGGGCCGCAGCGCGGTCACGCCGCGAGTTTAGGGTCGAGCGTCAGACCGCATCGATAGCGAGGCGGCGCTCGACGTCCTCGAGCGCGGCGCGCACGCGCGCGTCCTCGCCCTCGCGCTCTGCGAGTCGTTCGCGATAGAAATCGCGCAGCTGACGCAGGCCGTCCCTGATCGCGAGCGGCACGTAACCAAGGTCGGCGGTCTGGCTCGCGATCCGGAACTCGAGCTCCGCCGCGCGGTAGCAGTTGCGGCACACGAACAGCGGCCGCTCGACGCCGTTGTCGAGCACGCGAGCCGGGTGGGCATCGGCGCTGATGTCCTCCGCGCGGCACCGTGGGCATCGGAAGATGTGCATCGCTGCCTGTAGAATGGAGGTCTCTAGCCCAGGTGGTGTAACGGCAGCCACGCGAGTTCGAGGGGCTCGTGTCCGAAAGGACGTGCGGGTTCAAGTCCCGCCCTGGGCACCGGCGTCTTCCTCCTCACACCCTCACCCGTGCCCATGCGTCACTCCTGAACCGCAGCGCCATGAGTACCGCACGCACGAAATAGTCGACGGTCACGCCGAGCCAGATGCCGGTGAGACCGAGACCGAAGACGAACCCGAACACATAGGCGAGCGGCAGCCGCACGAGGAACCAGTTCACGAACGAGACGATCAGCGGATAGCGCGTGTCGCCGGCGCCGCGGAGCGCGCCACCGAGCGCGAAGATGACGGCCTGCGCCGGCTGGCCGATCCCCACGACAACAAGGGCACCGATGCCCGCGGCGACCACGGCTCCCGAGATCGTGAAGAGGCCGAGGAGCAGGCCCGGTAGCACGACGAACGCGAGACCCGCCGCGACCCCCCATACCAGCGCCATCCGTGCCGCGGCCCAGCCCGCGCGTCGCGCGCGCTCGGCGTCACGCATACCGAGCGCCTGACCCACGAGGGCGCTCGCCGCCGTCGCGAACCCGATGCATGGGAAGAACGAGAACGTCTCGATCTGCCCGATGATCTGGTGCGCCGCGACCTGCTCGGTCCCGAGCCGGAACACCAAGCCGGACAGGGCAAGGATCCCGAAGCTGAAGGTCGCGCTCTCAGCGGCCGACGGCCCGCTGATCGCGAAGAGCGTGCGGATCGTCGCCCGGCTCAGTCGCCACGGGCCGCCCGCGATCGTGAGGCCAGCGGTACCGCGCCACAGCAAGACGAACATGATCGACAGGCCGAATAGCCATGCGATCGTCGACGCGTACGCCGAACCCATCGGTCCGACGCCGAGCACGTTGATAAAGAGGTATGCCAGCAGGACGCTCAACACCACGCCCGCGGCCGTGAGGAACATCGGTGTTCGGGTGTCGCCCGCTGCGCGCATGGCCGACGTTCCGATGAGCCACACCGTCGCGGCGCCGTTCGCCGCGCCAACGACGGCGAGGAACGGGGCACCGATAGCGACGATCTCTTCGTTCGCACCAAGCAGGCGGAGCAGCGCAGCGGAGAAGACGACGAAAAAGACGCCGAAGATCAGGCCCGCGATCGCGCCGAGAAGGATCGACTGACGGGTCGCGTCGGCGGCCTCGGCGGCTCTGCCCTCGCCCATGCGGCGGCTGACGACGGCGACGGTACCGATGGCCAGCGAGCGCCAGACCGGGAACATCAGGAAGAGAAAGCTGCCCGCCGCGCCGACGGCGGCGGTCGCCGTGGCGCCGAGCTGCCCAACGAAAGCGAAGACCGCGGCGGTGCCGAGTGCGCTGATCGACTGCTCGATGATCCCGGGCCACGCGAGCTCGAGCGCAGCGCGACCGGGCGAGAGCCGTGCGAGCTGTGCCGCACGGGCGCTGGGTGCTGGCGACTCCTCGGCCTCGACCTGCTCGGCCTGCTGGATGGTCACGCGGTGACGATCACGCCCTGCCCGTCGGTCACCTCTCCGATCCGCGTCGCGCTGACGTCATGCGTGGCGCGCGCGCTGTCCCACGCGCTGGCGTGCGCTGGCGGCACGCCGACGAGCAGCCCGCCTGAGGTCTGCGGGTCGAGGAGGAGCGTCCGCAGCACCTCATCGACACCGTCGAATCGCACGCGTTCGTCGGCGAGGAAATACGCGCGATTGCGCTCGAGGCCACCGAAGCTCGCGGCCAGCGCATGCTCGCGCGCTCCCGGCAGGAGTGGCACGCGGTCCGCCTGGATCTGGATGCCCACGCCGGACCGCTCGGCCATCTCGTGCGCGTGGCCCGCGAGCGCGAACCCCGTCACGTCGGTGGCCGCATGCACGCCGGACTCGACAGCGGCGCGAGCCGCGCCCCGATTGAGCGCGACCATCGCTGCGATCGTCGACGCGAGATCCTCCGGCGCGAGCGCGCCGAGCTTGTGCGCGGTCGTCAGAACGCCGGTGCCGATCGGCTTCGTGAGCCATAGCGCGTCGCCGGCACGCAGCGCGTCCTTGCGCAGGATGCGTTCCGGATGCACGCGACCGGTCACGGCCAGGCCGAACTTCGGCTCGCGGTCGATCACGGTGTGGCCGCCGGCGACGACACCGCCCGCCTCCCGGACTTTATCCACGGCACCCTGGAACAGCGTCTCGAGCTGCTGGAGGGAGAGGTCCTCGGGCCACGCGGCGATCTGGAGCGCGAAGAGCACCTCTCCGCCCATCGCGTACACATCCGACATCGCGTTCGCCGCGCCGATGGCGCCGGATGCGTACGCGTCGTCGACGATCGGCGGGAAGAAGTCGAGCGTCTCGACGATCGCCGTATCTGGCGCGACGAGATAGACCGCCGCGTCGTCGCTCGACCTCAGTCCGACGAGGAGCTCGGCGGGACTGGGCTGTTGCTGGAGTGGGCGCAGGACCTGCGCCAGCGGGCCGGGGCCCAGCTTCGCGCCTCAGCCCGCGCAGGTTGCCAGCGTGGTGAGGCGCACCTCTTCGCGCGTGAACACATCGCCAGTCTAGGTACGCGCCTCAGGGGAGCGCGACGGGACTGCGGATCGTCGTGTACCACACGCCGAAGGCCAGTGCGATGAGGAGCGTGGCCAGCCCGAGGTACTGCAGGGAATTGCGACGGCGGACGATGACCAGCAGCAGGAAGATGACCGCCGCCGTCACGAGGGCGAGGTCGAGGAGCAAGAAGATCGACAGCGCGTTCAGATGACGTTGTGCTCCTTGATGAGCTCGCCGCGCCGAAAGCGGTCGTACGCGAGCGGCGTGATGTCGAGAGACGTCCTGCCATCGACGATGAGCTCGGCGATGAGCTCACCCGTCGCGGGCGCGTGCATGATCCCGTGACCCGAGAAACCGGCCGCGCAGATGAAGCCGGTGAGCCCTGGGACGGGGCCGAGGATCGGGTGCTTGTCCGGCGTGTCCTCGTAGAAGCCGGCCCAGCCCGTCTTCACGTTCGCGCGCTCGAGGACCGGCAGTCGGTAGAGGGCGCGCTCGACGAGCGTCGGCAGGAAGTCCCAGTTCACGCTCGCATCGAAGCCCGGACCGTCGGTCGGGTCGGCCATCCCCATCAGCACGCCGCCGGACTCGCGGTGGAAGTAGAGCGTCGATGCGAATTCGACCGTGAGCGGGAAGTCGCCGTCGAGACCGGGGACCGGATCGGTGACGAAGATCTGACGCCGCAGCGGCCGTATCGGCAGCTCGACGCCCGCGAGGCGGCCGACGTCAGCCGCCCATGCGCCCGCCGCGTCGACGACGGTCGCGCACGCGATCTCTCGGTTCGCAGTGCGGACCGCGGTCACCCGGTCGCCGTCACGTTCGATCCCGATCGCACGCTCGTGCTCCCGGAACCGCACCCCGTTCTCCCTTGCGCGAGCCACGTAGCCGTTGAGAAGACTCGTCGGGTCGCAGTAGCCGTCGCGCCCGCAGAAGGTCGCGAAGCGGACGTCGTCGACGCGCAGCTGTGGGAACACCTTGCTGACGTCCGCGGCCTCAAGTCGCTTCGCCGGCACGTCGAGCCGCCGCCACATCGCGAGCGACGCCTCGAACGGAGCGATGTCCCGCTCGTCTGTGATGAGGAACAGGTAGCCGACCTGCCTGAGATGCGGGTCGACTCCCATGTCCTCGGCGAAGCTCTCGATCCGCGGCAGCGAGCGGAGCGACAGGAGCACGTTGATCTCGGTCGAGAACTGGAGACGGACACCGCCGGCGTTGCGTGTCGTCGAGCCGCTGCCGAGCTCGTCACGCTCCAGGACGACGACGTCGCGGACACCGCGCTTCGCCAGGTGGTACGCGATCGACGCCCCGACGATGCCGCCACCGACGATGACGACGTCCGCTCGATCCACGCCGGGAGAGCGGCCTGCCTAGGTCTGCTCCGGCGGCACCGCCGCCGGAGCGATGCGGATCATCGCGAGCATCGCTTTGTACAGCTCCAGGTAGTCGCGCGATGCGTACGCGACGGCGCGCGGCCCGCTGCACCGTGTCGCGGGAATGAGCTCGGCCATGTCGGCCATCGCGGACGTCAGGAAGACGAGCTCGATCTCGTTCGTGCCCCTGAGTACGACGGGTCTCAGCGATGCGGCGAGCCCGACCGCGCGCGCGGCACCTTCGCGCAGCGCCTCCTGCACGCGGCTGGGGTGGAGCATCTTGGCTGAGAATCGCCCGGCCGCGTCCTTCGTCTTCACCGCGACGATGTCGGGGACGAGCGAGCGGCCCTCGCGGCACGTGGCGTCGTCGCCGGAAACGAGCGACACGGTCGTCCCGAAGTGGCCAGCAAGATACGTGTTCAGCGTCGTCTCGCCGACCGGCTTCCCGTTCAATCGGCACTCGTAGACCGCGCGGCTGGCGTACGTGTGATCGAGCACCGCCTTCGGGTGGCCGGCGCGTCCGTGGTACCCGACGAAGAAGCAGGTGTCGTATCCGCCGTCGATCCCCTGCCCCATGCTCCATGGCTTCGCGGTGCCGACGACGAGCTCGGCGCGCGGATCGAGGTCGTCGGCGAAGATGTTGTGCATCGCGCCGTGGGAGTCGTTCACGCAGATGCGCTTCGCTCCCGCGCTCGCCGCGCCGTCGATGCAGGCGTTCGCTTCGTTGGTCATCCACTGACGCGCGCGCTCGTACTCGATGCCGCTCATCATCACGTGGGAATACGTCGCGACGCCGCCGATGCCTTCCATGTCGATCGAGATCCACACACTTGTGGCGGCGCGCTTCGGCACGCACGCGATGGTAGGAGGTCAAAACGGGTGGTGCCGGCGGGCAGCCGAAGTGCCGATTTGCCATATATCGCACAAACGTGTGACCGTCCGTAGCACGTTTTTGCGACGCCACATGTGCGCAGATCTATGCGTAGATATGCGCATGGGTAAGAACTGGGCGAAGGGGTTGACCGCGGCGACTGATCGTCGCATCGCACGGAACGGCGCCGCACGACGAGGCCTTCGCTACAAGACAAAGCGGAGCGCTGCGCGTCGCCTTGAATGGTCTGTTGGGCTGGCGTACGCGTTGGGTTTAACCGCGACCGACGGCTGCCTTTCCCGTGATCGTCGTCACATCACGTTCGTCAGCAAGGATCGAAGCTTGGTCGAAACGTTCCTGCGATGCGTCGGACGCCAAGACGTGCGCATTCTGCCGACGCGAACGAGAACGGGTGGCCGCGCCTTTCGCGCACCCTTCAGCGACGTGACGTTGTACGACTGGCTGTCTGCCCGAGGGATCACACCTGCGAAGAGCCTCACGCTCGGAGCAATCGAGGCGCCGCGGGCACTTTTGCCCCATCTCCTACGTGGCCTCCTTGATGGCGACGGCACGATCTATATCGGTAGGCACCGGCCCACGCCGAGGCAGTATCCGCAGTATTGGTACGTGCGTTTCTGGACCTATTTCGCGTCGGCCAGTCCACGCCACATCGAGTGGCTACGTAACGAGATCCGTAACGAGTACGGACTCAACGGATATGTCGAGCGAATCGTCCGCAAAGGTCGTCGTGATTTCTATCGACTGAAGTTCGGCAAGCGCGATTCGCTAGCGCTCCTGCCGATTCTCTATCGCGACGCGACCTGGCCCTCGCTACAGCGCAAGCGCCGCAAGTGGACGACGTACAACGACACACTGCAGCCGCGTGAACTTCAATCGCTGGCGGTAACGAGGTAGAATCAAGGCTCGCGGGCGGATGTGGCGGAATTTAGGCAGACGCGCACGCTTCAGGGGCGTGTGACCGAAAGGTCGTGAGGGTTCAAGTCCCTCCTTCCGCACAGAGAGAATCAGCGGCGCGCGGTCCTCACGTACCAGTCCTCGGCATTCCAGAACCGCTCGCGCGGATCGCTGATCGGAGCGATCTTCAGTCCCTGCACCAGACGCGACTGCGCGTACAGGTAGTCGCTGAAATACAGGAACACGACAGGCACGTCGGTCGCGATCGTCTGGAACACGGACGTATAGAGCTCACGGCGCTTCCCCTGATCGGTCGTGCGGCGCGCCGCCTCCAGGCTGCGATCGAGCGCGAGCGTGGTGTAGCCCGAGAAATTGTGACCCGGATCCTTGATCTCGCTCGAGTGGAAGAAGGAGTACGGATCCGGATCGCCGCTGACGCTGACGCCGATGAGCAGTGCGTCGTAGGTGCGCTCGCGAGCGGCGTTCTCGATGAGATCGCTGAATGACATGGTCTTGATCTCGACGCTCATCCCGATCGCCACAAGGTCCTCCGCGATCTGGCCCGCTGCCGCGATCCGCGCCGGCTCGTTGGACGTCGTTATGGCGAACGCCAGCTTCACGCCTCCGCGATCGCGAACGCCGTCGCCGTCGTGGTCCTTCCAGTCAGCGTCGTCGAGCATCGTCCGCGCTTCCGAGTGGGAGAACTCGTAGCGCGTCACATCGCGCACGTAGGCCCAGGACGACTCCGGAACGAACTCATCGGCGACCAGACCACGTCCGTCGACCGCGACCTGAAGGATCTTCCCGCGGTCGATCGCGCGCACCATCGCCTGCCGCACGGTCCGGTCGCGGAACGTCACTTTGTCGGGGCGCACGTTGAGGAACAGGGCGGTGAAGTCATTCGTGCCGAAGCTGTAGAGGGTCACGTTCTTCAACCCCCGGGCGCGCTCCGCATCGCCCGTCGACAGACCGCCCACCCCATCGATCTCGCCGCGCGCGAGCGCGGTGAGCGCCTGCGAGGTATCCGGATACGACCGCAGGATCAACCGATCGAGGTACGGGCGCGTCCGGTCAGGTCGCGTGCGATAGAAGGAGTCGTTCCGCGCGAGGACCGTCTGTCGTTGATCGACCTCCACCACACGGAACGGTCCCGTTCCGATGGGACGCTGGTTGAATGCAACGCGCGGAAGCTCGTCGTAGTCGACCCTCGAGAGCAGATGCGACGGGAGCAGCGGCACCGTGGTGCTCGCGGCGAATGGGCCGTACGCGTCGGGAAGAGTGAAGCGCACGATCCGGTCGTCGACGGCCTCGACCTTCACGCCCCGGAAGGCATCGCTGTACGGCCCGACGTAAGCGCGATCCTGCAGCAGAGCGACGGTGTACACGACGTCATCCGCAACGACCGGCTTGCCGTCGTGCCAGGTGGCGCCATCGCGCATCTGGAAGGTCCACACCTTCCCGTCCTCGCTCGTCGAGAACGACTCCGCGAGGTCGCCCTGGATCGAGCCGTCAGCCCGGTACCGACTCAGCCCGCTGAACACCAGACGCACGACGTCTTCATCGACGGGCGTCGCGGCGAGGACCGGGTTGAGGAATTGCGCCGAGCTGGTCACGCCTTCGACGTACGTGCCACCGAAGCCCGGTGTCGCTGACCTCGTCTCGGCACGGTCGACCGCCACCGCCGCGCCGCTGACGACGACCATCAGCGCGATGAGTGCGACGACGATGAACTTGTCGCGCGCCCTCACTTAGACGCTGGCTTGACGAGCGCCGATCAATGAGATGACCACGTACACCGCGATGAGCACGATCGTCAGCCGGAACAGCGTCCGCTCGAGACCGCGCCTGCTGCGGTACGCCGTCGACTCGCCGCCGAACGTCGACGACAGGCCGGTGCCGCGGGCCTGCAACAGGATCGAGGCGCCGACGGCGACGGCGATGACGATCTGGGCGACCTGAAGAAGATCCATGGGCCACTCATTCTAGGTCAGCGGCG
>DATEDV010000195.1:0-2401 GCA_035281485.1 Candidatus Limnocylindria bacterium
CCGACCACGCTCCACACGCCGCTCATGTCAGGCGCGAACGCGATCCACGGGATCATCATCGTCGGAGCGCTGCTCGTCGCGACGGCCGTTCCCGGCCCGCTCGGCACCGTACTCGGTTTCCTCGGGGTGGTGCTGGGCACGATCAACGTCGTCGGCGGATTCGTCGTCACCGACCGGATGCTCCGGATGTTCAAGGCGCGTCCGCGCGCCGGCCGGGCGACCGCTCCGGCGGCGTCGGCGGAGAAGAAGTAGTGGAGCAGCTGCGCGAGCTCGTTCCGTGGGTGTACTTCCTCGCCGCGGTGACCTTCATCTTCGGACTGAAGGGACTGTCCGGTCCGACGACCGCCCAGCTCGGGAACCGCGTGGCCGCCACGGGCATGCTCGCGGCGGTAGTCGCCACGTTCCTCGAGCGCCAGGTCGCGGAGGCGTGGATCCTCGTTCTGCCGGCGATCGCGATCGGTACGGTCATCGGCATCGTCGGCGCTCGGCAGGTCCCCATGACCGCGATGCCGCAGATGGTGGCGATCTTCAACGGTGCCGGCGGCGGCGCGGCGGCGCTCGTCTCGGTCCTCGAGTATCTGCACGCCTCGGACGCGGGCGGCGCGCCGGTGGGCGAGGTCATCGCGATCCTGCTCGGACTGATGATCGGTGGCGTCTCGTTCTCCGGCAGCATCATCGCGTTCGGCAAGCTGCAGGGTCTCATCGACGCGCGCGCCTTCAAGTACGCGGGGCAGCAGATCGTGACCGGTGGTCTCTTCGCCGGAATGATCCTGCTCGCCCTCTGGCTGATCGCCGACGCGGCGGGGATCGTGGCCGCGCCGGACGCGGTCGCGCTCGGTCTGGTCGCCCTGCTCGCGCTCGCGTTCGGCGTGGCGCTCGTCATGCCCATCGGCGGCGCCGACATGCCGGTCGTGATCTCGCTCCTCAACGCGTACACCGGCCTCGCGGTCGCGATGGCCGGCTTCGCGATCGGCAACCAGATGCTCATCGTTGCCGGCACGCTCGTCGGCGCGTCGGGCACGATCCTCACCCGCCTCATGTCGAAAGCGATGAACCGCTCGCTCGGCAACGTGCTCTTCGGAGCGTTCGGCGCCGCGACGACCGCGGGCGCCGGCGCGAAGACCGACGACGGCCGCACGTTCCGCGAGGTGAGCGCCGAGGACGCTGCGATCCTCCTCGGCTACGCGCAGAGCGTGATCATCGTTCCCGGCTACGGCCTCGCGGTCGCTCAGGCGCAGCACAACGTGCGGGAGCTTGCGGACCTGCTCGAGGCGAAGGGCATCGAGGTGCGCTACGCGATCCATCCGGTCGCCGGTCGCATGCCCGGCCACATGAACGTGCTCCTCGCCGAGGCGAACGTGCCGTACGAGAAGCTCTTCGACATGGAGCAGATCAACGAGGACTTCCAGCGCGCCGACGTCGCGCTCGTGATCGGCGCGAACGACGTCACCAACCCCGCCGCGCGCAAGGACACCTCGAGCCCCATCTACGGCATGCCGATCCTCAACGTCGACCAGGCGCAGAACATCATCGTCATCAAGCGCTCGATGAAGCCCGGCTTCGCGGGCATCGACAACGAGCTCTATCTGGATCCCAAGACCGGGATGCTGTTCGGCGACGCGAAGGAGGCCGTCTCGCGCGTCGTCGGCGAGCTGAAGAAAGCGGCCTAGCTGCCGGCGCCGGGCCGCGGACCGGGCAACGGAGCGGTGCCCGGCCGACACGGGATCGACGCAGATGGGTTCATCCCCGCAGGACACCGGCCGTGGTCGCGTGTCCGCGCGTGCAGGGCACGCGCGAGCGCTTCACACATCGCCACCGCCGTGGCATGGTCGGCTTGCGGTGCCCGGCCGGGGCCGCGACCTCAAGCCGAATCCGGAGCGAACGGCGTGCCATCGGCACGCGCGACCAAAGGAGGAATGAGTTTGAAGAGCTTCGACACGTTCAAGGATCTGCACGTGACGCTCGACAAGGATCGTCCGGGCTCGCTCGCAAAGGCGGCCACGGCGATCGCGAACGCGGGCATCAACATCGAAGGTTTCTGTGAGGTCGACGGTCAGTTCCACACGGTGACCAGCGACCCCGCGGGCACGAAGCGGGTGCTCGAATCGGCCGGCTACAAGGTGAAGGAGACCGACGTGGTCGTCCTTCCCGCGGAGGACCGCCCCGGGTTCCTGGCGGAGGTCCTCGAGCGCATCACCCAAGACGAGATCAACGTCGGCGTGGCCTACACGCTGACGAACACGCGCATCGCTATCTCGGCCGACCAGGTCTCCAAGCTGAAGGGCGCGCTCCAGGAGCTCGCGACGACCGCGACGCGCCGCCGCTAGCTCCTTCGCCCCGGCCGGGCACCTCACTCGACGTGCGAGCCAGCTCATCCGAGGATGTCGGCGCCCATTCCACG
>DATEDV010000196.1:0-2857 GCA_035281485.1 Candidatus Limnocylindria bacterium
CGCGAGGTCATCGACGCCGTCCGCGAGCAGGGTCTTCGGCTGGTGGAGATCCTCAACACGCATGGCCACGCGGACCACATCGCCGGCAACGCGGCGGTCAAGGAGGCGACGCGAGCCCGCCTGGCCATCCACCGGCTGGACGAGTACCGCCTGGGGCCGGGACGCCCGCCCTCGACGGTGGATGTCCCGCCCTGCACCGCGGACGATCTGTTCGATGAGGGACAGCTGCATTACGTCGACGACATCGGGCTGAGCGCGATCCACACGCCCGGCCACACCGAAGGGTCGACATGCTTCTACCTCCGCGGCGAGGGCGTGCTGTTCTCCGGCGATCTCCTGTTCAAGGGGAACATCGGTCGGATGGACCTGCCGGGGAGCGACCGCGCGGACATGGAGGAGAGCCTGTCGCGCGTCGTCTCATCGCTGCCCGCCAGCACGCGCGTGTATCCCGGTCACGGCGAAGAGACCACGATCGGCGCCGAGGCGGCCACGCTTCGCGTGCTGCGCGATTCCGGCGTGCTGCCGGGTCTTCGCCTACCCAGCGCTATTCGGTGACGCCGAGGATGTTCACTCCGTTGTCGGCGTAGATCGTGTCGCCCGTGACGCTGCGCGACATGTCGCTCGCCAGGAAGACCGCGACGTTGCCGACCTCTTCCTGCGTGATGTTGCGGCGCAGCGGCGCCTTCGCCTCCATGATGTCGCGCGCCGTCGAGATGCCTTTCACCGCGCTGGCGGAGAGCGTCTTCAACGGACCCGCCGAGATCGCATTCACGCGCACGTTGGAGGGCCCCAGATCGACCGCGAGGTAGCGCACGCAGGTCTCCAGCGCTGCCTTCGCGATCGCCATCGAGTTGTAGCTGGGCACGACGCGCTCGACGGCGTTGTACGTGAGCGTGATGACGCTGCCTCCGCCGGCCTTCGTGAAGAGCGGGAGCGCGGCCCGCGATAGCGACACCAGGGTGTACGCGCTGATCTCGACGGCGGTCATGACGCCGTCGCGCGAGATCTCGTGGAACCGGCCCTTCAGGTCCTCGACCGGCGCGTAGGCGATCGAATGGATGAGGATGTCGAGCCCGCCCCAACGCCGGTCCACCTCCGCGACGAGCGCGGCGACGTCCTCGGGCTTCGCCGCGTCGCAGAGCAGCACCGGCATCGACGCGTGATCCGGCAGTGTCTCGACGAGCTTGGTGACGTTGTCCTTGAACCGGTCGTTGAGATACGTGAACGCGAGCTTCGCGCCCTCGCGCTGGAAGCACGTCGCGATACCCCAGGCGATGCTCCGTTGATTACCCACGCCGACGATGAGCGCGCGTTTCCCATCGAGCAGACCCATGCCGGTCACCTCCGCGTCAGGGCATCATCCCAGAACGCTCGCGGCGACGCTCGGCGATTTGGCTACAGCAGGTTTGCAGCGAAGTGCGCGGACGCGACTAGTTCCAGCGGTCGCGATCGATCCGCCGGCCGCGGTAGTACATGACGTTCCCACCCGATGCGCGTGGCCGTCCGAGGTCTTGAGTCACCACGAGCACGCCCACGGCGAGCGCTGCGGGCACGATCACGGCAAGCCCGTCGAGCTGGAGCCCCCAGGTCAGCGTCTGGCCGACCGCCCAGGCGGCGCACATGAGGATGAAGCGGAGGATCGCCGAGTACTCACGGGTCATGCGATCGACGTGCGCTGCACGAACGAGGCCTGCTTGGCCCACTCCCCACACTGAACGAGCTCGCCCTTCGTCAGCCACTCGCTCCGAACGGCAAGACGGAGCTCGTCTCTGAGCGTGGTCTGGAGCATCTCGGGGCCGTCCGTGTTGAAGCTGAAGCGCACCTTGTGCTTCTTGAAGGTCGCGATGAAGCGGCCGAGCTCGTCGGCATCGCTGACCACCTGTGTGTGCAGGTTGGAGCTCGGACAGATCTCGAGCAGGACCCCGCGCTCCGCGAGGCGCTTACAGAGTGCGGCGTTCTCCGCGGCGTGGATGCCGTGACCGATGCGCTCGGGCTCCAGGTGCTGCAGCACCTCGTCGACGGAGTGCCAGTCCTCGTCCTCGCCGGCGTGCACCGTGAGACCCAGCCCGGCACGTCGCGCCTTCTTGAAGAGCGCGGCGTAGTCGCGGTACTGGAAATCCGCATGCGCGGGGCCGGCGATATCGATGCCGACGACGCCGCGGTGGCGATAGGCGATCGCCTTCTCGACGATGATCTCGTTCAGCGCGTAGGTGAAGGTGCGGTCGAGGCAGAAGATGAGACCCGCGCGCACCGGATACTCGAGGCGAGCGCGGTCGAGCCCGCGGATGGAAGCCATGATGATGTGATCGAGGTCCTGCTCGCCGCCGCGGTTTCGCTTCATCGGGTTGTATCGCAGCTCGAGCGTCGTGATATTGGCCTTCCGGTACGCGCCCCCGACGACCTCGTACACCGACTCCTCCACCGCGAGTGGGCTCGACTGGATCAGCTCGGTCCAGCGATACAGGGCGAGGAACTCTTCGAAGGACTTCCGCTCCTTCTTCCCGACCGTGATGAGATCGACGAACTCCCAGTAGTCCTTGGTCGGTAGGCGGATCCCCTGCTTCGCCGCGATCCCCCACATCGCCGCCGGGTCGACGGAACCACCCAGATGGACGTGAAGCTCGGTGAGCTCGTCGCCAAGTGGGTGCGGCAGTGTTAGGGCCGCGTCCAGGCGCGAGCGCGAGAGAGGCGGCGGCTCCTCGACGAGCATCTGCGCCCAGCGGGCCCGAACGCGACCCGCGCGACTCGCCGGCGGGCCCGCGTAGCCAGCCGCGAGGAGCGAGACCGGCCCGCGATCGAGACGCCGCCATCGAGCGGCGGGACGCGAAACTAGACTGCCGCACCCACTTGGCGACGA
>DATEDV010000197.1:0-3391 GCA_035281485.1 Candidatus Limnocylindria bacterium
CCCACCGATGCGTGTAGACCCACACGGCACCGCCGCCGCGCTCGCGCCACCGACGAGCGGCCTCGCCGAGCAGCTCGGCACCGCGCGAGCACGAGACGTCGCCGCCGACGTGGAGCCGCAGGTCACGACCACCGCGCGCGCCGTCCTGCGGCACACCGTTCGGGTAGAGACGGTCGATCGCGTCGGCCTCGGCGCGGATCACCTCGAGTGCGGACCATCCGTCCGCCGCGGCATCGCGAGCGCGGGCATGCTTCGCGGCCGGGCCGGCTTGGTCGTAGCAGCCGTTGTTCTTGAAGCGGCACGAGTCGGGGCACGTCGCCGCGATCGAGACGTAGGTGCTCGTGACGTACGGGCCCTGTGGCTCGTTCCGCCGCCAGCCGTTCGGGAACTTCCGCTGCAGCTGCGGCGCGAGCTTCCGATTGCTCGACGCGCGCTGCACCGACACCGGGAGCACGTCAGACATCGTCGCCTCCGATCTCGCGCTTCTGAGCCCACTGCAGCGCCCGGATCGGGTCGTCGTAGTCGCGACGCTCCTGCTCGCACAGCGCGTACAGGTCGGGCGCAGCGTCCTGCAGAGCGTCCGCGTACGCGTCACGCTCGCGACGAAGCTGCGCCAGCTGGCGATCTTTGCGATCGAGCAGCAGCACGACCGTCGCGCGCGAGCCGAGCAGACAGTGGATGGACCAGTTCAGGCGGCACAGCTCACGACGGAGCCGCCGCGGATCCTGCGGTGGCGGTTGCATCCCGCGTCCGTGAGGCATGACCGCGGGCCACCCTAGTGAACGGCCGTTCTCGACTTGCGTCGGGTACGACCCGGAACGATGCGTTACGCGAGCCATCACGCACCGTCACCTTTCGTTGCGCTCTCGCCGAAGGTCGCGAGCAGCAGCGCGCCGAGGTCGAGCGGCGAGTCGAGACGGACCTCGCGGACGGTCTCGTAGCGCGCCGCGCCGCGCGTCATCACGACGGCCCACCAAGCGCCGCCGATGCGAGGCTCGAGCAGCACGGCCGTCTGCTCGTCGTCCGAGTAGACGGTGAACGAGGAAATCCACGCCTCGGCCTTCACGCGGCCCTCCGTTCCGCGCGCTCGCGCTCGCATCGCGCCAGGTCGGCGGTGACGATCGTCTCGATGCGACGGATCGCTTCGGGCGTGACCGGCTTGCCCATCACCGCGAGTGCGGTCGCGTCCGACGGCGAGAACCCAGCGCGGCAGCGCTCGATCGCGTCCTTCGTGATCGCGTTCACCGGCCACCCACCTGGGCCAGCCAGCGCCGCGCGAGGTTCAGCATGTCGCACGCGGCGGTGCGCCAGAAGTCGCGCGCCTCCGGACCGCAGTCGCGAGCGAGCCGAGCGAACTGCTTGGCCTTCGCGAAGTCGCGAGCAGCGAGATGGCGGGCGGCCTCGTCGAGCGGCTTGCTGTGCCGCGTGACGCTCTCGGGGAGCTTGACGCGGAGGTTCACGAGCACACCGCCAGTCCGAAGCGACGCGACTCGTCGGCGAGCAGGTGGTCGACGCGGCGCTGCGACGGCGGGTCGATCGGCAGCGCGCTGCCGAGACGACCGCGCGTGCGGATCGCAGCGCAGCAGGCCTCGACGTGAGCGTCGAGCGACGGACGCACACCGCCGCCCTGGTCAGGCGCCCCGGGTCGGGACGCCGAGAAGATGGATTCTCGGACGGTTCGCATCTTTTGGTCTCCTGCCGGGTGCCAGCCCAGCAACGTGGTCTATACGGCTATCCGGCACATCGTCAAGTACCTCGCTGAACTTGAGGTCGTTCAGGGTGCTTGCGTTCAGATTTCCAGCGTGCAAGATGCTTCGCACCGGCCGTCGAGCTTGGGCGCGTGTGCGGTTCGCATCCGCGCGTCTCCGCGCACGAGCACGATACCACCGGGAGTCGCCCCCGCGCGGGATGCCAGTCCTTCGCGGGGGCGCAGCTTATTCGTCGGCGACCGCGTCGAGCGACATCACGGCCGTGTCGTCGAGAAGCGCATCGGCGCGACGCGTGAGCGACTCGACCTGCGACGCGAGCGTCTGCGCGTCCTCGGCGGTCTCGTCGGCCCACTCGTCGACCTTCCCTTCGTCGACGACACCGGACGTGGTCGATGCAGCCTCGGCCATCCGACGCGAGCGCTCGGCCATGCGCCCTGCGATCCGTAGCAGCTCGATCCGATGCGCATGCAGGGCGGTGCCGAGCTCGGCCCAGGGTCCTTCGGTCATAGATGCCGTCCCTTCGGAATCCCCCGCTCGTCGCATGAGCGCCAGCGCACGCACCCGAGCACCTGTCGACAGCGCGGCGCACGAGCGCGGCGCGTCGCGACGTACGCCGACACGAGCGGCACGTCGAGCACCGACGGCCACGGCCACCACCCGGGCAGGCTGAACCGCGCCACCATGCCGTGCGCGCCGCGGGTCGACCAGCCCTCGCCCAGCGAGCGCTGCATCCACGAGTCGTCCGCGTGCACGGACACGAGCTCGTGCCGCGACTCCCTCCACGCGATCGTCGAGATGCACCGGCCCATCTCGGGCTCACCGGCGAGCGCTGCCCCGAGGTAGCTCGCGACGCGGACGTCGAGCGTCCACCGCAGGAGCGTCGCGATCACCGGCCCGGCCTCCCGCGGGCATCGAGCTCGTCGAGCACGCGGTCGAGC
Source organism: Candidatus Limnocylindria bacterium (assembly GCA_035281485.1). Taxonomy (GTDB): domain Bacteria; phylum Chloroflexota; class Limnocylindria; order P2-11E; family P2-11E; genus CF-39. Next base: position 2,648 of record DATEDV010000197.1, read on the forward strand.
TTCCGCCCCTGCACGCCGATGTCGCGCTCGATGCCGTCGAGCGTCCCTTCGATCTTCTCGATGCGAGCGCGGTTGTCGTCGACGTCGGCGGCGAGTGAGTGCGTCTGGGCCTTCGCCTCGCGCGCGGGCTCGACCGCTGCCGTCTTCGCCTCCTGCCAGGTCGCTATGCAGGTGCCGGACATGATGCCGATGCCGGCCAGGAGCGAGGACGCGAACGCGGTCGCGACCTTGTAGCGCCGGGCGGTCGAGCGAGCCGTTGTGAGGGCGACCGACATCTCGGCGATCGCCGGCGTCTCGGCCTTGAGCACGAGGCGAGGCTCGAGCGCCTTCATTGCCTTCGCGACGAGCGCCTCGACTTGGCTGGTCTCCTCCGCAAGCGACGGGGCAGCCGCGAGGTCGCCGGTGGGCTTGGCCGCCGGGTACTCCCCTGGTGGACGGGTGTGGCGCCCGGTCGTCGGGCGGCTCGACTCGGGGGGCCAGCCTCGGCTGTCCACCACGGTCACTGCCCCCGCGCGGCGAGCCAGCGCCGCCCGGCTGCCCGGATGACCGCGGCCAGCGTCGCGATCGCGCCCAGGGCCGTCGTGACCTCGTCCGCGGACAGTCCGAGGCGGGTCGCGACCCCGGTCACGCCGAGGATGGTGGTGATCGCAGCGAGGGCAGCCCCCCACTCGTCCGGATACTTCGGGGGGACCAGGGCCGTCGGGACTGCCATGAACGGCACCCTGCCGGATGACGCGCATGGCG
>DATEDV010000198.1:0-2665 GCA_035281485.1 Candidatus Limnocylindria bacterium
GTGTAGAGACCGAGGTCATCCATCCACGCGGCGCCGTCGACGACGCCACGGAGCGGCAGGTGGTAGGTGCCGGGCACCGCGCCCTTGACCGCGAAGTTGAAGGTCGCGGTGGCTCCGGGCGGCACGATGTCCTCCACCTGCGCGGCCGGACGGTCGGGTGCGATCCAGCCCTCGGCCAGGAACGCGAGCTTGGGATCGTTACCGGCGATCGCGAGACGCGCCTCCTGCGCCGTTCCCTTCCGCCACGCGGTCGCGCCGGTGTTCCGCAGCACGATCGACACGGCGCCGACCTCGTCTCCGCTGATCTTCGGATAGGGCGTCTGCGAGACGAACGCCGCGCGCACGGTCTCCGCGGTCGGCGGAGCGCACAGGCTCACGAGCCACATGAAGTGCTCCCAGTTCCAGGTCGGGCCCGGATCGATCTTGGCCACGCCGGGCACCTCGCTGTGCCCGATCACGTGCTGCCGGTCGAGCGGAAAACCCCAGCGCGCCGCCGAGCGGCACACCAGAGCGGCGGCGGCGCGGTACTGCTCCTCGCGGAAGAACGGATTCGTGTAGCGGTTGAGCTCGAGCTCGATGCCGACCGAGTTCAGGTTGTACCAGTAGTTACCCGAGTGCCACGCGGTGTGCTCCTCGCCAACGACGTAGGCGATGTGGCCGTCACCGCGGACGACGTAGTGCGCGCTCACGTCGGACGCCCGCGTGTTGAACGCGCGGAGCGTCTGCTCGTAGGTGATCACGGTGTAATGGATGACGACCGCCTGCACGACGCCACCGCGACGCCCCCACCAATGGTTGGTCCAGTCCTTCATGAGCCACTCGGGCTGCGGCTCGTACGGGAAGCGCGCCGCGACCGCCGCACGCGCCGGCGGCGCCGCGCGTGGCGCTTCTGCCGGGGCTGCGGCCGCGAGATCCGCCGCGATCGGCGTCGTACCGGTCGCAGGCTGTGGGCGCACCGCGGCCGCGACGACCGCGACGGCGGACAGCACCGTCAGGCAGACCACCAGGAGCGAAACCCACCCACGCATCCACTCTGCGAACGCGGGTCAGCGGGATACGTTGCGAAAGGCTGGCGGCACAGCGGACGAGCGAGCCAAAACGCAATGTGGCGGCGGATATGGGAGAGGGCCCGCCGTCTCGGCGGGCCCTCTCGTCACTCCAATGGGTGGGTTTCGATGTGGTCTAACGCCGCGTCTCGGTCTCCTGGTCGATGCGCTCGCGCGTCGTCGGACGATCGCTCCTGGTCTCGTAGTCATAGCCACGCCGGCGACGGATGATGTCGCTCGCGTCGTTGTAACGGTCGTCCGCACGGACGGTCATGAGGGTGCGACCCTCCTTGAACTGGTCGTCGTAGTAGCGGGCCTCCTCCTCCGGGATCCCGAGCCCGACCAGGGCGCCGCTCACGCCACCGGCGACGCCGCCTGCGACGGCACCGGTCGCCGCGCCGGCGAGCGCCGATGCCAGCAGGCCCCCGGACACCACCGGGCCGACGCCCGGGATGAGGAGCGCGGCGCCCGCGCCGATGATCCCGCCGAGCACCACGCCGGTGCCCGCGCCCGATGCGGCCATCTCACCGGACTTGTTGCCCTCTGTGCGGGTCTTTCCCTCTTCGTCACGCCACGCGTAGCCGATCTGGTCGTCCTTGAATCCCTGTTCGCGAAGATCGCGCGCGGCGAGCTCCGCGTCGTTACGTTCGTCGAAAACGCCGACGTAGTGCTTGCGCTTGTTCGTTCGCTGGTCTGACTGCGTCACGGCTGTCCTCCCATTTTTTGTTGGCTTGCCTAATCGCGAGCAGATTCGGGGCCGAAACGCCACACGCGAAGGAGGGGCCGCTCGCTCCCGGACCGGCTTCACCGTTGCATGACTAGAGTGCGCGAGATGGATGGGGTGGCGGGCGATCTCGTCGAGCGCGCCGACAAGCTCGCGGAGCTTGCCGCGCGGCGTCTGGCGCTCGACATCGCGAGCCCCGCGGCCCGCGAGCGCGCGCGGCAGCTGCGCGACCACCTCGAGGGCTTCGTGCGGCCGCGCGCCGCGGACCTCGACGCACCTCTCCTGGTCCTGCTCCTCGGGCCGACCGGCGCGGGAAAGTCCTCCCTGCTCAACGCGATCGCCGGCGGCGAGGTGAGCCGGGCGGGCGTGCTGCGACCGACCACGCGCGAGGCGGTCCTCTACGCGAGCGAGAGCGACGCCGATCGCATCCTCTCCGGCGGCAGGTTGCGTCTGGTCGCAAGCGATCGGATCGTGCGGGCTGTCGCCCCCGACAGCGCGACGGGCGTGGCGGTCATCGACGCGCCCGACATCGACTCGGTCGAGCGCGACAACCGCGAGCTCGCGGACATCCTGCTCGAGGCGAGCGACCTCTGCGTCTTCCTCACCACGGCGACGCGGTACGCCGACCTCATCCCATGGCAGGTGCTTCGGCGCGCGCAGGAGCGCGGCCTGCCCCTCGTCATCGTGCTCAACCGCGTCCCGGGCGACGGCCGCGACCACGAGGTCGTGCTCGCGGACGTGCGGCGGCTGCTCGCCGACGCGGGTATGCGCGAGAGCGACGGCACGCTCGACATGCTCTCGATCACGGAGGGTCAGGTCGATCCGAGCGTGAACGGCCTCGCGCGGGACAGCGTCCGACCGCTCATCGACCGCATCGAACAGCTCGCGAGCGAAG
>DATEDV010000199.1:0-4358 GCA_035281485.1 Candidatus Limnocylindria bacterium
CGGGATTGACGGCGTCGACCGTGGCGCGGATTGACGCGGGCGTCAGTCAAACGTATGAATGTCGCGTATGTCGAAGCAGGCGATCTCCGGAGCCCACGCTTCCGCGGCGCCCCCTCGATCCGTGAAGGATCTGAACTTGCCGCTCTTGCCGCGCGATCCGGATATCCGCCGTTTGGAGTGGTCGAGGTCATCTGGTCGGTGAGGCCCGAGACCAGATACGCGCGCAGCGGTGACGTCAACATCGCCTACCAGGTGGTGGGTGAGGGTCCGCGTGACCTCGTGTTCGTCCCTGGCTGGGTGTCCAACGTCGAACTGGTCTGGGAGTATCGAGCGGCCGCCCGGTTCCTGCAAAGACTCGCCTCCTTCTCGCGCCTCATCCTCTTCGACAAGCGAGGGACCGGGCTGTCCGACCGGGTGTCGGGCATGCCGACTCTCGAGACGCGCATGGACGACGTCCGGGCCGTGATGGACGCCGCGCGCTCCACTCGGGCGGCGCTCCTCGGCTACTCCGAGGGGGGGCCGATGTGCGCGCTGTTCGCCGCGACGTACCCCGATCGCTGCGCCGCGCTGATCCTGCTCGAAGCCTTCGCGCGGAGAATCCGGGCGCCGGACTATCCGTACGGACCAACCCGGGAAGAGATGGACGCGGTGATCGCCTCGATTCCTTCGATGTGGGGCCGCGAGTTCCAGATCCAGCTCCGGGCGCCCAGCGCGGCTGACGACCCCCAATATTTCGAGTGGTGGGGCCGGTACGTTCGAGGCAGCGCGAGTCCGGGCGCGGCCCAGGCGCTGCTCCGCATGAACTCGGAGATCGACGTCCGTGGTGTACTCCCGACGATACGGGTCCCGACCCTCGTTCTGCATCGGTCCGACGACAGCGCCATCCCTATCGCGATGGGGCGATATCTGGGTGAGCGGATCCCGGGGGCGAAATTCGTCGAGCTGCCCGGCCGCGACCACCACGTGTGGCTCGGCGACGCGGACGCCCTCGTCGACGAGATCGAGGAGTTCCTCACCGGGATGCGTCGCGCCCAGGAGATCGACCGGGTCCTCGCGACCGTGGTCTTCACCGACATCGTGGACAGCACCAGACAGGCGGCGAATCTCGGCGACCGACGGTGGGGCGACCTCCTGAACGACCATCTCGCCCTCGTTCGTGGAGAGGTGGCGCGCCATCGCGGTCGAGAGATCGACACCGCGGGAGACGGGTTTCTCGCGGCCTTCGACGGACCTGCGCGGGGGATCCGTGCCGCGTGTGCGATCGCCGCCGCGGTGCGCCGGCTCGGGATCGAGGTGCGCGCGGGGATCCACACTGGGGAGTGCGAGGTGCTGGGCTCCAAGCTCAGTGGCGTGGCCGTCCACATCGGCGCCCGCGTCGCGTCGCTGGCCGGCCCCGGCGAAGTCCTCGTCTCGCAGACGGTGAGAGATCTGGTGGCCGGCTCAGGTGTGCGGTTCGACGATCGTGGTACCCATGCGCTCAAGGGCGTGCCGGGCGAATGGCGACTCCACGCCGTCGATCGCTCGACCGTGGCATGAAGGCGGAGCCGCTGCCGCTGGGCAGACGTTTCGACCTATCGTCACGCGCGCTCTGCGTCGCGAATCGAGCCGGACCAGATGGTGTTAGATTACCGGGCGAGGAGGCTCCATGATTCCGAGGCTCCGGCCCGCCCTGATGACGATCAGCCTCGTGCTCCTCCTGGCCCTCGGTGGCGCCCTCGCCCAGGAGTCGTGCAGCCACCGCGGCAAGCTCGACCCGCTGTACTGCGACGAGAACCGCGACCTCGTCGCCGACCCCCCGAAGGACAAGACCAGGCTCGTCAGTCCCGACACCGTCGTCTTCACGTATGCCCCCGTCGAGGACCCGGCGGTCTACGAGAACGTCTGGGCCGACTTCCTCAAGCACCTCGAGCGGGTGACCGGGAAGAAGACGAAGTACTTCGGCCTGCAGCACTACGCGGCCCAGATCGAGGCCATGCGGTCCGGGCGTCTGCAGATCTCCGGCTTCGCCACCGGGGCCACCGTGTACGCGGTGAACCTCGCCGGGGCCGTCCCGTTCGCGCTGATGAAGGACGCCGGCGGCGGCCCCGCCGGCTATCACCTCGCCGTCATCACGCAGGCCAGGAACGACAAGATCAACGCGGTTCCCGACCTCAAGGGCAAGCGCGTCGCGCACGTGTCGCAGACGTCGAGCTCGGGCCACCAGGCGCCGGTCTACCTCTTCTCGAAGATGGGCGTCGTGCCGGGCAAGGACTATCAGATCGCGTTCTCGGGCAAGCACGACACCTCGATCCTCGGCGTCGTGAACGGTGACTACGACGCCGCCGCCGTCGCGGACACCGTGCTGGAGCGCATGATCAACCGGGGTGTCGTCAAGGCCACCGACGTGAAGACGGTCTACCGCAGCCCCGTGTTCCCCACCGCCGGGTTCGCGTACGCGCACAACCTGGAGCCCGGCCTCGTCGAGAAGATCAAGGAGGCGTTCTTCACCTTCAAGTTCGAAGGCACCAGCCTCGACAAGGAGTTCGGCAAGCAGGGACGCGTCGGCTTCATGCCGATCACCTATGCGAAGACCTGGGAGCCGATCATCGGGATGCTGGAGGCGAACAAGGTCGTGTTCTCCCGCGAGTCGGAGGACTACAAGCGGCTCCAGAAGCGCGGCGGCGACTAGGCGAGGCGTGCTGGAGGTCGCGGGACTCGACAAGCGCTATCCGACCGGCGACCACGCGGTCCGCGACGTGTCCTTCACCGTCGTCGGCTCGGACGCGGTGTTCGTGATCGGCTCGTCGGGCGCGGGCAAGTCGACCCTCCTCCGCTGCATCAACCGCCTCGTCGAGCCGGACCGCGGCACCGTCACGCTCGACGGTGTGGCGATCACCGCCCTCGGAGGGCGCGCGCTCCGCGAGGCCCGCCGACGGATGGGGATGATCTTCCAGGAGTTCAACCTGGTCGAGCGCCTCACGGTGATGGAGAACGTGCTGTCCGGCCGGCTGGGCTACGTCTCGCTGTGGCAGGCGTGGCGCCGTCGGTTCCCCCCGGACGACGTCGAGGCGGCCTTCCTCACGCTGCGCCGCGTCGGCCTCGAGGGGTTCGAGGACAAGCGCGCCGACGAGCTCTCGGGCGGACAGCGGCAGCGGGTCGGCATCGCGCGCGCCCTGGTGCAGCGTCCGCGCATCCTGCTCGTCGACGAGCCGACCTCGAGCCTCGACCCACGCACCTCGGAAGCCGTGATGGAGCTCATCGTCGGGCTCGCCGCCGAGGACGGCATCCCGGCGCTCGTCAACATCCACGACGTGCCGCTCGCGCGGGCGTTCGCCAAGCGGATCCTCGGCCTCCGCGACGGCCGGATCGTCTACGACGGGCCGGTGGCGGGACTGGACACCGCCGCGCTCGAGCGGATCTATGGCGGCGCGATCCTCGCCGAGGCCGGCGAGCGCTCGGCCGCCGCCGAGCCGCGCCGGTGACGTCGCCGGTCCCGCAGACCTGGCGGCCGCCGTCGGCGTGGTCTCCGCGCTGGGTGGGGCGGCTCGTCTGGTGCGGGGTGGCAGCGTTCCTCGTCTGGAACGTCGTCTCGCTGCAGGTCGATCCGGCCCGCGTGGCGCGCGGGCTGACCCGCCTGGGCGCCGTCGCCACCCGGGCGTTCCCGCCGGACTTCGCGCGCATCGAGATCCTCGTGGCGGGCATCCGCGAGAGCATCGAGATGGCGACGCTGTCGACGCTGTTCGGGGTCCTGCTCGGCGTTCCCGTCGCCGTCCTGGCCGCGCGGAACGTGGTGCCGCTGCCGGTGTACGCCGGCGGCCGCGGCATGATCACGCTGGCCCGGACCTTCCACGAGCTGATCGTCGCGATCGTCTTCGTGAAGGCGGTCGGCTTCGGCCCGCTCGCCGGCACGCTCACGCTCACCGTGAACTCGCTCGGCTTCTTCTCCAAGCTCCTCGCCGAGCAGATCGAGACGATCGACCGCGGTCAGATCGAGGCGGTCCGCGCCACCGGCGCCTCGCCGGCGGGCGTGCTGCTCTATGGCGTGCTGCCGCAGGTGCTGCCGCGCGTCATCGGACTCACGATCTACCAGTGGGACATCCATCTGCGACAGTCGACCATCATCGGCATCGTCGGCGCCGGCGGCATCGGCGCGACGCTCTACAACGCCTTCGCGCGCTACGACTACGACTTCGCGGTCGCGATCCTGATCGTGATCGTCGCGATCGTCCTCGCCGGCGAGGCGCTGAGCGCGATCGCGCGCCGCCGCGTGCAGTGAGCCCGCCATGACTTCGGAGCGCCCGACGATCGCGGCGGCGTCCGCGCCGCGCGAGTGGCGTCGGTACACGCCGGCGCAGACGGTCACGCGCACCGTCGTCCGG
>DATEDV010000200.1:0-3901 GCA_035281485.1 Candidatus Limnocylindria bacterium
GACAACGTCGCGGGAGGCGAGCCGATCCGGCTCGCGCTTGCGGTCCTCGATCCAGGTCCCGGCCGACGCGCCGATCGCCAGCATCCCGAGCATCCAGAGAAGATCGACCAGCGTCCCCGCCTGGAACCGGCCGAAGAGGAACACCGGCAGGCTCAGCGTGAACGCCAGCGCGTTCAGCGCGACGCCGGCGACGAGGATGGCGATCGCGCGACGCGGCTGCTCCATCGGAGAGCCCCACAGGGCCGACAGCGCCGCGCCGGTGGCCCCCGACCACAGGACCGCATAGAGCAGGACGACGCTCGTCACGAGCGGCGCCTGGCGCATCTCGCTCGCGAGCGCGCTGGAGAGTAGGAGCGCGATCGCGGCCAGGAGAAGCAGGATCACCGCGCCGGAGTCGAGAAGAAGGGCGTAGATCGCGAGACGCTGCCCGTGCAGCATCGCGATGAAGCCGAAGATGAGCAGCGCCGCGGCCCCGAGGTGCGCGGCGTCGTCCAGGTTCGGGGTGGGGATCGCCACATCGGCGATGAGGAATGCGCTCCGCACCAGCATGCCGACCGTCCAGGCCGCCGCGGCGAGCGCGACGAATATCCAGGTGAGCCGCTCGCGCCCGGACGTGGTCTCGGCCGCGCGCATGGCGGCGATCGCCGCACCCATGCCGAACGCCAGCCACGCCGCGGAGGCGACCGCCGCACGCGGCCACCCGGCCGGAACCAGCTGCTCCAGGCCGAACGCGGCGAGAGCGATCGCCGTACCGACCAGCGTCGCTCGCCAGGAACGCCGACCCACCAGGTGACGGGGTGCGCCGAGTTCGCTCATGGGCAAAAGGCTAGTCAGCGCCGGCGCCGCGGGAAGGCCCGCATGGCCCACCCTGTCCGCCGCGCTGCGCGCCGCGCGTACTACCTCTGCGGGGCCAAATGAGCGGCGTCTACGACCTCTTTCACCCGTACGGGCGAGATCGACCTACCCCTTCACCGCGCGCCGGAGACCGGTACCGCGTTCCGCAGGTAGTCGAGCTGCCGGAGCGCGACGTCGAGCCCATCGAGTGGATCGACCTGCTCCGGATCATCCTGAACGGAGACGTGCACCGCGACGTTCGCGCTCGAGAACATGATGCGCACGCTCGTCACCGTGATCTGACGCCCGTCGGCGTCCGGTACGAGCCCGTCGACCGAGACCGCGCGGAACGTGTCACCGAAAGCCTGGCCCACCGAGAGCGGGCGGTAGCCGTAGGCGAGCATCGCATCGCCGCGCGCGTTCACCACCGCCCGCGCGCCGGTCGCGTCGGGGAAGAGCAGCACGATGCACTCGATCGCGGGCGTGCGGCCATCCTTCGGGATCCCGTAGGTGCGCAGATACGAGCCGATGAAGAGGTGCTCGGCCAGCAGGGCGTCGAACTCGTCCACGTCACCGGTGGCGAGGGCGCTCACGAGCTCGCGCGTCGTCAGCTTTCCCTCGGTCGTGACCCGCGTGCCGTTCGGCAGGTCGCTGACCGGCATCACGAGATCCTTGAGCGGCTCGGCGTAGCGGATCTCCCCACCCCAGGCTGTCGCACGCGGGCTGCCCTGTCCGCAACCGACGAGCACGCCGGCGATCGCCAGAAATACGACGGGAAGCGAGGCCCGCCGGCCCCGCCCACCGGCATGACCCAGATGCATGGCGGCGCGTACTGTACGGGAGCAGGCAAACGAGCGCTTTTGGGCTTTCGCAGCACCGCGGTTCCGATACCCCGCGCGGCGGACGCAGACGAACGCCGCGATCGCGCTCGAGGCGGTGCTGGGTCCCTAGCGCGCTACTTCGATTCGGGCTTTGGCTTGGGAGACGTCGTACCCGAGCAGCACTGGCCGCAGCAGGCTCCACACGCGCAGGCCATGGCGCACCTCCGGCAAGGCTCTTCGCAGTGACTCTACGCGCTGGCACGCTTGGCCGTGACTCGGCCACTGGTCGACGTCTGCGAAACGAGGTTCGACCCCAAAACGTGGGTCTGTCGGGTGAGCCAGGAGAGATTCGAACTCTCGGCCAAGGGATTAAGAGTCCCCTGCTCTACCGCTGAGCTACTGGCCCACACAAATGGTAATGACCAATAGCCCGCGAGACCAACGCGGAAGCGTTGTGGACGATGTGGATTTGTGGAGAACCGCGCGACGGTCAGCCGCGCGCGTGCGAACCCTTGCCGTTCTTCGGCTCGCTGATCCCCCTGATCGCCTCGCCAAGCTCCTTCGTGTTCCCGCGTCGCGCGAGCTGCGCGGTCACGATGATCCCGACGAGCTTCCCGTTCTCCACGACCGGGAGGCGCCGTACCTGACGCTCGCCCATGAGCCGCTCGGCGTCGTCATCGCTCGCCTCCGGCGAGAGCGTGACCGGATCGGCGCTCATCAGGGCGCTGACCGGCGTTGAGCGAGGATCCTTTCCCGCGGCCACCGCACGGATGACGATGTCGCGGTCGGTGATGATCCCGACGAGCTTGCCGTTCGATACCACGGGCAGCGAGCCGCAGTCCTCCTGCTTCATGAGCGTGGCGGCCTGCGCTGCGGTGTCCTCCGGCTTCACGACCGTGGGGTTAGACGTCATCAGGTCCCTGACCTTCATGTTCATGGGGAGCGCACCTCCAACCCCCAGGTCGGCAGCAGGAACTAGGCCGCACCGATCTTGAAGATCTTGGTCCCGCACACCGGGCATGACCCCTGGGTGGCGGGCCGTCCGTTCTTCATCGTGATCTGCTTCGCGTCCTTGATCTCGCGCGAGGCCTTGCACTTGACGCAATAGCCGTTCGCCACGGACCCACCTCCAGGACGATCTCGGACCGGGGGCATCGTACCCTAGGCCTCCCGACCCCTTAGAACCACAAAACCCCGCCTTTCGGCGGGGTCTCGTGGTGAGGAAGGGAAGGGTTGGGATTTCTGTTTGTCGGTCTCCGGGATATGCACACGGCGTGCCAGTTCGGCGAGTGAGGAGGTCACCGAGTGCGCGCGGAGATCCTCTCCATAGGTACCGAGCTCCTGCTCGGACAGATCGTCGACACCAACGCCCAATACCTCGCTTCCCGCCTGGCGGATCTGGCCATCGACTGCCTGTACATCTCGACGGTCGGCGACAACCCGTCGCGCTGTCGCGAGACGTTGGACCGAGCGCTTGGTCGCTCGGACCTCGTCATCTCCAGCGGCGGCCTCGGCCCGACCGAGGATGACCTCACACGCGAGACGATCGCGGCCGCGCTGGGCGAGGAGCCCGTGGTCGATGCCGATCTGGAGCGCGAGCTCCGCGCGTGGTTCGCGGCGCGCGGCGTCGCGATGCCCGATCGGAATCGCAAGCAGGCCTGGCTCATCCCGTCGGCGCGCGCCATCCCGAACCCCAACGGGACCGCGCCCGGCTGGGATGTCCGCAAGGCCGGCAAGCGGATCGTCGCGATGCCCGGCGTGCCGCGCGAGATGACCTACATGTGGGAGCACCACGTCGAGCCCACGCTCATCGCCGGCGCGGTGCTTCGCTCGCGCACGCTGAAGCTGCTCGGCATCGGCGAATCGCTCGCCGAAGAGGCGCTCGGCGAGCTGGTGCGCTCGACGGCGCCGACGGTCGTGACGAAGGCGAAGAACGACGGTGTGCACGTGCGCATCACCGACAAGGACGCGGACGCGGCGACGATGGACGCGCGCATCGCGCGGATGGAAGACGTCGTCCGCCAGCGGCTCGGCCAGTACGTCTGGGGCGCCGACGAGGACACGCTCGGCTCGGTCATCGGACGCGGGCTCGCCGCGCGCGGCTGGCGCGTCGCGACGGCGGAGTCGCTGTCCGGCGGCGACGTCGCGCGCATCCTCGCCGAGTCGCCCGATGCGGCCACCTGGTACACGCGCGGCTTCGTCCGACCCATGGCCGAGGCCGATGAGCTCACGCAGCTGCTCGACGA
>DATEDV010000201.1:0-8022 GCA_035281485.1 Candidatus Limnocylindria bacterium
CGCACGGACCTCCTCGCGGAGCTAGGCGAGGGCGTTCGCGTCGAAGAGCGGCCGCAGGTCTTCCGTCGACACGGTCCCGGGTCCGTGCACCCGGAGGATGTCGTCCTCCTCCTCGGCGCTCGGATATCCGAGCTGCAGCATGAGCAGGAACCGGTCGAGCTGTGCCTCGGGCAGCGGGAAGGTGCCCTCGAGCTCGATCGGGTTCTGCGTGGCGATCACGCAGAACGGCTCGGGCAGGGCGTGCGTCGCCTCGTCCACCGTGACCTGCCGCTCCTGCATCGCCTCGAGCAGGCTCGACTGGGCGCGTGGTGTCGCCCTGTTGATCTCATCGACGAGGACGATGTTGGCCATGAGCGGTCCCGGCCGGTACTCGAACGACTGCGTCCGCTGGTCGAAGATCGAGACGCCCGTGATGTCGGAGGGGACGAGATCCGGCGTGCATTGGATGCGGCGGAACGACAGCGAGAACGAGCGCGCGACCGCGCGCGCGAGCGTCGTCTTCCCGACGCCGGGCACGTCGTCGAGCAGGACGTGACCCTCGACGAGGAGCGCCGCGAGGAGCTGCTCCGTCGCGGCTCGCTTTCCGACCACGACGCCGCCGACCTGCTCGACGAGTCGGCTCGCCGCCTCTTTGACGGTGGTCACGGCGATCAGGCCGCTTCGAGCTTCGCGGCTCCGCCTTCCGCGTTCGTGCGATGCGTGCGGATCGCGTACGCACAGGCGATGGCGAGAGCCAGAGCGCCGAGCGCGCCGAGCGCGTGGAGCGCCAGGGCGAGCGGATCGACGACACGAATGGCGAACGGGCTGAAGGCGCGCTCGATCACGAACAGGAGCGCGGTCGCGAGCAGCAATCGGAGCGCCAGAACGCCGCCATGCACGGCGCGCGCGGCGACGGTCAGTACGACGACGGCGAAGAGATAGACCAGCCAACCCGACGCGTCGCCCGACAGGCCCCAGTCGCGACCGCCCGGCACGAAGCCCGACACCAGGCCATCGGCCACGAGGACGATCGCGAGGGCGATGGTCAGACCGGCGAGGAGCCATGCCGTGCGCTGAGGCAGACCCGGCCCAGCCGCGGCCGGCATGGGCTCATCCTTGTCGCTGTCGGGCACGGGCATCGGGGATGAGCTGCGAAGGCCGAACAGGTCCAGCTCGGCCTCGGCGACGGAGTGCCCGAGGCGCCACACGCGTACCGCCGACACGAGGATGACCAGCTCCACCACCGCGGTGGCGACGTGAACGAGGACGGCGGGAAGCTCCTTCGGACCGAGGATGAACGCAGTGAGCGGCCGTTCGACGAGAAAGAACGCAGAGAGGCCGATGCGCGCCATGAGGCTCTGCTCGCTCCCGCGCGCGACGAAGTACGCGACGAGCGTGTTGAGGATCGCGAACAGGTAGGCGATCTCCGCGAGGTTCTGGTACTTCCCCGTGAACCACGCCGGCCCTCCTGGATAGACACCGTCGAGAACGCCGTCGATGACGAAGAGGACGGAGGCGACGAGCATGAGGAGGACGACTGGACGCAGCGCCGCGGCCATCAATTGACCCCTTCCACGCCGGTCGCATGGTAACCGCTGGACCTCTCGCGCCGGGCCTCCAGCGCCTCGATGCATTCGGGTGGGACGAAAACGCCACCGAGATCGGCGCCGTGCTCACCGCGACCGTGGAAGTCGCTGCCGCCGGTGGCCACGAGCCCGTACCGCCCTGCGAGCCTCAGACAGAGCGCGGTGAACGAGGGCGTGTGCGACTCGTAATAGCACTCGATGCCCGCGAGTCCGGCGTCGATGAGCTGCGGCAGCAGACGCTCGAGGCCGATCACCGTGCCGGGATGCGCGAGCGACGGCACTCCACCGTGCTTGCGCACCAGCGACACCGCTTCCAGCGGCGCGAGTCCGACACGCGATACGTATGCGGGGGAGCTCTTGCTGATGAGGGTCTCGAATGCGCTGTCGTACGTCGGGACGTGACCGGCTTCGAACAGCGCCTGCGCGAGGTGCGGCCGCCCCAGCGAGCCCCCCTGCGAGATCTCGCGCACGCGTTCCGCCGACACGGCGTACCCGAGCGCGTTCAGCCGCTCCACCATGAGCTCGATCCGCCGGCCGCGGTTCTCGCGCAGCCAGCGGAGACGGTCTTCCAGCGCGCTGTCGTGGGGGTCTACGAAATAGCCGAGGACGTGAACGTCTCCCCACTCCGACTCCGTATTGAGCTCGGTCGCCGGGATCACCCGCACGCCGCGCCGCTCGCCCTCCGAGACCGCTTCGGCGACGCCCAGCAGGGTGTCATGGTCGGCGAGCGCCTGGACGCGCACCCCGCGATCTGCGGCACGCCGCACGAGCTCAGACGGGGTGAGCGCGCCGTCAGACGCGGTCGAGTGCGTGTGCAGATCGATCGGGTAGCCGATGCTCAAGAGCGAATGGTTCACTCCTCCCCGAAGAGCCTGTCGAGCCGTTCGATCGAGCGCGCGCGACCGGTCGACTCGTCGACATCGATCACGACGCTGTTGAACTGCACCGGACCCGCGGCGACCTCGAAGCGTCGCGGCACGCCATCCTTGAAGCGCCCGACGATGATCGCGGGGTCGATCCCGAGGACGGAGTCACGCGGACCGACCATCCCCGTATCGGACACGTGCGCGGTGCCCTGCGGAAAGACGCGCGCGTCCGCGGTCGGCACGTGCGTATGCGAGCCCACGACCGCCGAAAAGCGTCCATCGAGATGCCAGCCCATAGCGACCTTCTCGCTCGTCGCCTCGGCGTGCCAGTCGAGGACGCGCACGCGCGGCGCGTCACGGCCCAGCTGATCGAGCAGGCCGTCGACGGCGCGGAACGGATCGTCGGCCGGCGCCATGAAGGTGCGGCCGATCGCGTTGACGACGAGGACGTCCTTCACGACGACCCACCCGCGCCCCGGATTGCCCGGTGCGAGATTGATGGGACGGATCGCGAAGGTGAGGAGCTCGATGTCGTTGAGGAACTGGCGCTGGTCCCAGACGTGGTTCCCGTTGGTGACCACATCCGCACCTGCGGCGTTGAGCTCGCGCGCGATGTCCGCCGTGAGACCCGCTCCGCCCGCGGCGTTCTCCCCATTGACGATCGCGAAGTCGATGCCTCTCTCCTGCCGGATCTTCGGGAGCAGCGCCTGGACCGCGTTTCTCCCAGGACGACCGACGACATCTCCGACGAAAAGGATCTTCAAGGTCGAGCGATGCGCAGAGCGGGGACGAGGACGACAGGGAAGGGCACGACATTGACGATGGCGAGGGACCTGCCGAGGGACCCCGCGCGACGGGGTGCCGGACGCCAGTCCGGGGGGACCCCGGCGCGTAAAGAGGGTTTCGGCAGGTCCCGAGCCATCGTGTTGAGCCCTACTTGGCGTACTCGACCGCGCGCGTTTCGCGAATGACCGTCACTTTGATCTGCCCGGGATACTGCAACGACTCCTGGATCTTCTGGGCGATATCGCGGGACAGGCGCGCCGTCGACAGGTCGTCGATCTGCTCGGGCTTGACGATGACGCGTATCTCACGCCCCGCCTGGATCGCGAACGACTTCTCGACGCCCTGGAAGCTGTTCGCGACGTTCTCCAGCTCCATGAGACGCTGCAGGTAGTTCGAGACGATCTCGCTGCGGGCTCCGGGCCGCGCCGCGCTGATCGCGTCGGCCGCGGAGATGAGCGTGCCGACCATCGTCACGGGTTCGACGTCGCCGTGGTGGCCGACGACGCCGTCGATGACGTTCTGCGGGAATCCGTATCGACGCAGCAGCTCGCCACCGATGATCGTGTGCGGGCCTTCGACCTCGTGGTCGATGGCCTTTCCGATGTCGTGGAGCAGACCCGCGCGCTTCATCGTCTGAGGGTCGTAGCCGGTCTCCGACGCCAGCATGCCCGCGACGTGTGCGACCTCGATCGAGTGGCGCAGGACGTTCTGTCCGTAGGAGGTGCGGAAGTGCAGCCGGCCGAGGAGGCGGACGAGGTCGGGATGCAGGCCGGCCAGGCCGACCTCGTAGATCGCCGACTCGGCGGCCTCCTTCATGACCAGGTCGATCTCGGACTTCGCCTTGGCGACCATCTCCTCGATCCGGGCGGGATGGATACGACCGTCGACGAGGAGCCGCTCGAGCGCGCGCTTCGCGATCTCGCGGCGGATCGGATCGAAACCGGACACCACCACCGCTTCAGGTGTGTCGTCGATGATCAGATCCACCCCGGTGAGGGTCTCGAGGGTGCGGATGTTGCGGCCCTCGCGGCCGATGATCCGGCCCTTCATGTCGTCGCTCGGCAGAGCCACGACCGTCACCGTGTGCTCGGCAGTGTGTTCCGCGGCGTAGCGCTGGAGGGCCATCGTGATGATCTCGCGCGCACGGACGTCGGCCATCTCGCGCGCCTCGGCCTCGAGGTCGTGGACCTTGCGGTTGGTGATGTCGCGCATCTCGTCCTCGACACGCTGCAGCAGGAGGCCGCGGGCCTCGTCCATTGACAGGCCGGCGACGCGTGCCAGCTCGGTCCGCTGCTCGGCCTGCAGCTGGACGACCTTCTCGCGCTCCGCCTCGAGCTCGAGCTCCTTCTCGACCAGCTTGCGTTCGCGCTGGTCGACGGCGGCGAGGCGCTGGTCGAGCTGCTCGTCCTTCTTGTCCAGCCGGGTCTCGTAGCGCTGGAGCTCGGCGCGGCGCTCCCGGTTCTCGGTCTCGGCGGTCTTGGCCAGCCTGATGGCCTCGTCCTTGGCCTCGAGGATGATCTCCTTCTGCTTCGCCCGAGCCTCCGCGACCAGGCGCTCGGAGTTCGCGCGCGCAGCGGTCTCGCTGCTGAGCGCGATGGAGCGGCGGATCAGAAGGGCAACGGCGAAGCCGACGAGGCCTCCGACGAGGGCCCCCAGGCCCACGTAGAGGGGGTCGGGCATCTCAAGTTCCTTTCCGTGCGCGCGAACGCGGGGAATGCTCGCCGTATCGGGGCGAACGCCCCCTTTGATCGCGTAAGCGGCCGACGGAACGGCGTGCCCCGCCGGCCGGGGTTCACAAGTTCTAAGTGCAACGAGGATAACGCCCGCCGCCGCGCGTACGCAATGCGGACGCCGTAGCCTGCGACCGATGCGCGACTCAGCCCCGCCGGGCACGCGGCTGCTGCTGGCGAGCTCGTTCGTCTCGACGGTGCCGATGGGCTATCTGCTCGTCGTGCTGCCCCTCTACCTCGACCGCGCCGGGATCGAGCCCACGTTCATCGGGCTCCTGTACACGGTCTCCGGGCTTGTCACGTCGGTCATCGTCGCGCTGTCTGGCGTGTTCGCGGATCGCTGGGGCCGGCGCCGATTCCTCCTCGCCGGGACGCTCCTTCCCGTTCCGAGCTACCTCGTATTCGCCGCCACGACAGAGCCGCTCTGGCTCGTCGCGGCAAGCGTCCTCGGCGGGGTCGGTCTGGCGAACGGCGCCGCGGGCGCGCTCACGGTGTCGAGCTTCGACGCGCTGCTCGCGGAGAAGGCCAGCGCGGGGCAGCGCACGCGTGTGTTCGCCGCGAGCCAGGCGCTCTGGAGCCTTGCGCTCGCCGTCGGCTCGTTCGCGGCCGCGGCGCCGACCCTCCTGCGCACCACCTTCGGTGTCGTCGATCTCGAGAGCTACCGGCTCCCCTACTTCGCGATGGCCGTGCTCACGGTCGCGGCCACCGCTTTGCTCCTTCCACTGCGCGAGGACGTCAGCGTGCGCGCGGCGCGCGTCGCGTCAGGGTGGCTGCCCCGCCGCTCCCGGCCGGCGATCGCGACGTACTCGATCGGCATCGGATTCCTCGGCTTCGGGCTCGGGATCGCGGTGCAGCTCCTGCCGCTCTGGTTCGGCCTGCGCTTCGCGGTGAGCGAGGCGGACCTCGGCCCCTGGTACGCGGCCGCGCAGCTGATCTCGCTCACGACGGTGCTCATCGTCCCCTTCCTCGAACGGCGACTCGGAGGACCGCGCACGGTGCTCGTCGCGCTCTTCGCCAGCGGCACGTGCCTTCTGCTGATCGTCGCCGCGCCAGCGTTCACGATCGCCGCGTCGCTGTTCATGCTCCGCGGCTTCTTCACGAACCTGTCGTGGCCGTTCCACCAGTCGCTGCTGATGGCGGCGACGGTGCCGGAGGAGCGTGCGACCGCCGTCGGTGCGGGCTTCGCGGTGTGGGGCTTCACCAACGCGCTCGGCCCGGTCGCATCCGGGGCGCTGCTCGGCGCGGGCATTTTCGTGCTGCCGCTCGTCGTCGGATCGCTCATGTATTTCCTTGGCGGGCTCGCGTTCGGGATCGGCTTCGGTCGTCTGCTCGCGCAGCGACGGGTGGCGCCGGCGGGCGCGGAGGGCGAATGAGGGAGAAGAGGCTCGACGAAGCGGGGTTGGCCAAGCTGCTCGACACCGGGAAGTGGCGGCGCGAAGGCGACGCGATCACGCGGACGTTCACGTTCAAAGGCTTCAGGAGCGCGATGGCGTTCGCCAACAGGGTCGCCGAGGCGGCGAACATCGCGAACCACCATCCCGACATCCACGTCGAGCACTACCGCACGGTACGCATCGTGCTCACGACCCACCTCACAGGTGGGATCTCAGACGCCGACGTCGACCTCGCCGGGCGGATCGATGAGCTCGAAGCACCCGCCACGTGAGGTGGCGGTCTTCGTCCATCGTGGCGAGCAGCTGCTCGTGCTGCACCGTGCCGAGGACAACTACTGGCATGTGGTGGCCGGCGCTCTGGACGAGGGTGAGACGTACGCGGAGGCCGCACGCCGCGAGCTACGGGAGGAGACCGGCCTCGACGTGCAGCCGAACGACCTTGACCTCGAGCAGACCTACGCGATCACCGAGCGCGAGCGGCCGCTGTATCCGGACGGCACCGCCGCGGTCGTGATCCGCAGCTTCGAGGTCGAGGCGCCGGCGGGCTGGGAGCCGAGGCTGAACCACGAACATGATCGACACCAGTGGGCAACGCCCGCGGTCGCGCGGGAGATCATGTTCTGGGTGGAGACACAGGAGGCCATCGACCTCCTCGCACCGAGGCTGGTCAGTCCGCCTCGCTGATCTCGCGCCGCACGACCTCCTCGATCGTGTCGTAATCGAAACCGCGGCTCACCAGGTACGCATGGATCTTCCGTCGCTTCTCGGCGTCCGGCATGTCGGTCCAGCGCGTGAGCGGCCGCGTCAGCGCGCGACGCGCGAGCTCGACGTCCGCGTCCGGCGCGCGCTCGCCGAGCACCGTGTCCACGACGTCTCGCGCGACGCCTTTCTGCGCGAGCTCCGTCCGGAGGGCGCGGTCACCGCGCGGCCTGAAGCGCTCGCGCTGCTCGACCCACCAGCGCGCGAACGCCTCGTCGTCGACGTAGCGCTGCGCGCGAAGGCGATCGATCGCGTGATCGATCGTCTCCGCGTCGAACTTCTTGGAACGCAGATGGCGATGGATCTCGGCGACGGTGTGCGGGCGTCCGGCGAGATAGCGCACGGCGGCGTCGTACGCGTCGCCGGCGGGCGTGGCGGCCGGCCTAACCCTCTTCGCCATCCGGGCTTGCGGCAGAGGCCGCCGCGCCGGACCGCTCGCGCACCTTCTTTTCGATCTCGTCGGCGACGTCCGCATGCTCGCGGAGGAACTGCTTCGCCGCCTCACGACCCTGACCGATCCGCTGCTTGCCGTAGTTGATCCACGCGCCGGACTTGTCGAGCACGGCGGTGGTGATGCCCATGTCGATCAGGCCGCCTTCGCGTGAGATGCCCTCCGCCGCCAGGATCTCGAGCTCCGCCGTGCGGAAGGGTGGCGACACCTTGTTCTTCACGACCTTCACGCGCACGCGTCGTCCGATGATGTCCGTCCCGTTCTTGATCGGCTCGATCGGGCGGATGTCCATGCGGATCGAGGCGTAGAACTTCAGCGCCTTGCCGCCGGAGGTCGTTTCCGGGTTGCCGAACACGACGCCGACCTTTTCGCGCAGCTGGTTGATGAACATCACGGTCGTCTTCGTCTTCGAGATCGAACCGGTGAGCTTGCGCAGCGCCTGGCTCATAAGACGCGCCTGCAGACCCATGT
>DATEDV010000202.1:0-4509 GCA_035281485.1 Candidatus Limnocylindria bacterium
CCGCGCGCGCTCCGGCGTCAGGTCGCCCATCGGCATGCGCGCCGCCGCGGCCGCGGCGAAGAGCGGAATGAGGAAGAAATAGGAGAAGAGGCTGCGCCACGCGAAGAACAGGGGCACGAGCGCGAGCACGACACCGAGCTCAGGGCTGCTGCGGCGCGAGCGCCACGCGACGAGCACGCACACCAGACCGCAGATGGCCTCGAGCGCGAGATACGCGGTGGCCGGAAGGAGCGGAAGCCCCCCGTTCGTCGCGAGGAAGATGACCCCGGCGCCTCGCGGGAACATCGGCTCCGAGAGCGGCGTCAGCAGACCGTCGAGCCAGTCGGCCGGACTCGAGATCACGAACGGCAGGTTCGTCGCGACGAATACGCCACCCGCTATCGCCGCGCGACGGACCGCCTCGCGCCAACCGTGCATCGTCGCGACCGCGATGAGATAGAAGGGCGCGAAGAACCACGCGAGCTGCTTTGTCGCGGCGGCCACCCCGTAGGCGAGGGCGCTCCAGCGGCGTTCGCGCCACAGCCAGGCGGCGGTGAGCGGGAGCACATAAAGCAGGTCGGCGCTGCCGTTCACCGTGAAGGCGGCGAGCGACGCCGCGCCGAGCACCGCGGTGAGCATGAACGGTCGCAGGCCGAGCGGCGTTCGCATCACCACCAGCGCCATCGCGGCGAAGAGACAGAGGAGGTACAGCCGGTTCGTGTCCCAGCCGAGCGCGACGAATGGAATGATCAGAAGGAACGACAACGATGGGTACGACGGTCGCGACACGAACTCCACGTTCGCGCCATCGCCGGCGGCCCGGCGTGCCCACGTCGTATCGAGCTGCGCATCGGTCGGATACACCGACACCTCGGAGAAGTCGCCGCGCTTGAGCGGTGTGGTGCGATCCGCGCCTATCCCCAGCCGCGCGTAGCAGTCGAAGATGTCGAGCGCCGCGTACGGGTTGCGACCTTCCAGCACCAGCCGTGCGGCGCACTCGTTCAGCGCGATCGCGTCATTGTGGTACGGGGTCCAGTCCCATGAGCGCTGGCGTGGGACCTCCGAGATCCACGCCAGCGACACAAGCGCCATGACGCTGACGAAAAGCCACACAGCGCGATGGAGTCGGACGTGGGCGGGTGCCGTCTCCGCGTCACCCCGACCCGTACCGCGGACCGCCAAAAGGAGCACGCCGATCGCGGCGCCGATCGCCACGACGACCGCGATCGCGCCCGGCCGTTCGGGTCGCTGGATGACGATGCTGTTGAGCATCCCGGCGTAATAGAGCGCCGCTCCCGCGACCGCGATCGCGGCCATCCGGAAAAGCGCGCGCATGCGAGCGGTCTAGTCCGGTCCGCCGGCGCGCACGACGCCGCCTCCGACGACCTCGTCGCCGTCATAGAACACGACGGCCTGACCGGGCGCGACGAGCGCGGGCGCGGCGAGCCGAAGGAGCGCGCCGTCTGGGTTCACGTCGACGACCGCGGCAAGGGGCGTGCCGCGGTAGCGGAGCACCGCGGTGGTCGCGAAAGAGTCGGCCGGCGGGTCGTCACGTGTGAAGCTCACGTCGCGCAGGGTGTACGTCGTGCGCGTGATCTCCTCACGCGTGCCGACCACGGCGGCGGCCCGCTCGGGCTCCAGGCGCAGCACGTACAGACGCTCTCCCGTCGCGACCCCGGTGCCTGACCGCTGACCGACCGTGAGACCCCCGACGCCTGAGTGCCGACCGACGACGCTGCCGTCGACGCGCTCGACCGGACCCTCTTCGAACGCATGGGGCGCGCGAGACCGCACGAGGTCGCGGTAGTCGCCGCCGACGAAACAGATGTCCATGCTCTCCGCCTTCGACGCGGTCGGAAGGCCGTGTCGCGCGGCGATCTCACGCGTCTCGCCCTTGCTGGCGAGCTCGCCGATGGGGAACACGACGCGCCTCAGCTCGCGCTGGCCGAGCATGTACAACGCGTACGACTGGTCCTTCGCCGCGTCGCGTGCGCGGAGCAACCGCCGCGGACCGTCGGCCGCGTCGACGACGCGAGCGTAATGTCCGGTCGCGAGGCGTGTGCCCCCGAACTTCGCGACGACATCGCGAAGCAGAGCGTCGAACTTCACATGGTGGTTGCACGAGACACACGGGTTCGGCGTCTCGCCGGAGGCGTACGCGTCGACGAAGCGATCGACGACGTGCCGACCGAACACGTCCGCGTAGTCGAGCGCGTAGAAGGGGATGCCGAGGACCGCGGCGGCGCGACGCGCGTCCTCGCCCGCCTCGTCGGTGCCGCAGCAGCGCGGCGCGTCGGCATCACCACCGCCGGGGACGAGGCGCATCCAGACCCCGACGACGTTCTCGCCCTTCTCCACGAGCAGAGCGGCCGCCACCGACGAGTCGACGCCCCCGCTCATCGCGACGAAGATCGGCGCCGTCATACGGAGACCGCCGCGGCGTCACGCAGCCGGGCCACGATCGGCGGCAACGCCTCGAGCAGCGCGTCGACATCTGCGTCGGTGGTCGCGCGACCGACCGTAAGGCGCAGCGAGCCCTGCGCGACATGACGCTCCAGACCGAGCGCGATCAGCACGTGCGAAGGCTCGGTGTCGCCGGAGGTGCACGCGGAGCCGCTCGACGCCGCGAACCCTGCGAGATCGAGCGCGACGATGAGCGACTCGCCCTGCGTGCCCGGGAAGCAGAACGAGGCGTTATTCGGGAGTCGCTCGGTGCGATGTCCGGTGAGCACCGCGTCGGGCACGCGATCGAGGACACCGTCGATGATCCGGTCGCGCAGCCTGGCCTGGCGCGCCGATTCGGACGCTCGGCGCTCCGCGGCAAGCCGCAGCGCGGCACCGAGACCGACGATCCCCGCGACGTTCTCCGTGCCGGTGCGCCGGCCCTTCTCCTGCCCGCCGCCGGTCTGGATCGTCGCGAGACGGGTCCCGCGCCGAACGTACAGCGCGCCAACGCCCTTCGGACCGTAGAACTTGTGCGCGTTGACCGAGACAAGGTCGACCGGGAGCTCGCGGACGTCGAAGGGCAACGCGCCCACCGTCTGCACGGCGTCGGTGTGCAGCTTCACGCCACGGTCGTGACACACCGCTCCGATCTCGGCGATCGGCTGGATCGTGCCGATCTCGTTGTTCGCGTGCATCACCGACACGAGCGTCGTCTTCGACTCGATCGCCGCGGCGACCGCGCCGGGAGCGACGCGCCCCTCGCGGTCGACGGGTACCACGCTGACGCGCACGTGGCCGCCGGATTCGAGGTCGCGAGCCGTGTCGAGCACGGCGTGGTGCTCGATCGCGCCGACAACAAGGTGATCGCCGAGGCCGCGGCGCGCTCTCATCACGCCCCGCAGAGCGAGGTTGTCCGCCTCGGTCCCTCCGCTCGTGAAGACGATCTCGCTCGGCTGAGCGCCCAGCGCGGCCGCGACCTCCTCGCGGGCGCGATCCACGAGCTCCCGAGCCGCGCGGCCCTCGGCGTAGATGCTCGAGGGGTTGCCGTGGACGTCGCGGAGCACGCGGGCCATCGCCTCCGCGACCTCGGGGTCGATCGGCGTGGTCGCCGCGTGATCGAGATAAACGCGCTTCACGTGTGTAAGTCTAGGCGTGATGGTGCCGTTCTTTGCCGCGATCGCGCTGTTCGTGATGCTGGTCCTCCTCTGGCTCGG
This sequence comes from Candidatus Limnocylindria bacterium, assembly GCA_035281485.1. Classification (GTDB taxonomy): domain Bacteria; phylum Chloroflexota; class Limnocylindria; order P2-11E; family P2-11E; genus CF-39. Next base: position 3,639 of record DATEDV010000202.1, read on the forward strand.
AGAGCGGCTCGCCGACCGCGAACAGGAGCGTCCGCGCGCCGCGAGGCGGCGCCTCCCCCCGCGTACGTGACCGCGCTCGAGATCGATCGGCGCGCGGCGCGCCGCCTGGCGATAGATGCGCAGCTTCTGGGTGCGGAGCGCCAGAGTCCCGACCGTCGCGGGATCCTCGCCACGGTCGATCGGATCATCTGGCTGCAGTTGGATCCGACCAGCGCCGTCGCACGGAGCCATTACCTGGTGCTCTGGAGCCGTCTCGGACAGTACGAGCCCACCGACGTCGCGCGACTCATCTACCGCGACCAGCGTCTCTTCGAGTGGCGCGCCTTCGTCTATCCCACGCGCCATCTCCCGTTGTATCGGCTCGCGATGCGCCGCAACCCCGAACGCTGGCCCAGCATGACGAGGTGGATGCGCGCCAACCTGCCCCTGCGCCGGCAGGTGCTGTCGCGTCTACGTCGCGAAGGGCCGCTGCCGACGAGCGCGTTCGACGGCCGCGAGGCCGTGTCGTGGCACTCGACTGGCTGGACCAACGAGCGCAACGCGAGCCAGATGCTCGAGTTCCTCTCCGCCGAAGGTCGCGTGCTCGTCGCGGGGCGCAGCGGGCAGGAGCGCTTGTGGGATCTCACCGAGCGCTGCGTGCCGGCCAAAGCGCTCGCCTCGGCCCCCTCGCCGGCGGCGCTGATCCGCGACGGCACGGTGCGCGCGCTGCGTTCGCTCGGCGTGGCCACGCCGACGCAGATCCAGAACATGCTCCCCTACTCGATCCGCGATTCGGTGACCAGGACGATCGAGAGGCTCGTGCGCTCGGAGGAATTCGTGCCGGTTCGCATCGCGTCGGACGGCGGGGCGCTCAAGGGAAGCTGGTACGTGC
>DATEDV010000203.1:0-4969 GCA_035281485.1 Candidatus Limnocylindria bacterium
CGATGGCGATCGTGAGCGTGAGACCGCGGATGTTCTGGCCGATCGAGCGAGTCACGGCGTGCCTCGGACGCGAGCGGTCGCGTCGCTGACGCGGATCAGCAGGGCGACGAGCATCCAGTTGGTCACCAGCGACGAGCCCCCGTACGCGACAAAGGGCAGCGTGATGCCGGTGAGCGGGATGATCCGCGCGTTACCCCCGACGATGACGAGCGTCTGCAGCGCGACGATGAACGACAGGCCGGCCGCGAGCAGCTGCAGGAACGGGGTCGGGGCACGCAGCGCGATGAGCATGCCGCGGTAGACGAAGAGCAGGTAGAGCGCGAGCAGCGCAAGCGCGCCGGCGAACCCCACCTCCTCGGCGAACGCCGCGAACACGAAGTCGCTCCACACGACCGGGATCCGGTCCGGCATCCCATTCCCCAGACCGGCGCCGAAGAGGCCGCCGTTCGCGAACGCGAACAGTCCCTGCACGAGCTGATAGCCCGGACCGAAGCGCACGGTCTCGGCGAATGGGTCGAGCCACACGTCGACGCGAGCCGCCACGTGCCCGAAGACCTGGTACGCGATGAAGCCGCCGACGACGAGCATGACCAGGCCGATGAGCGTGTAGAACGCCTCGCCCGTCGCGAGGTAGAGCATCGCGAGGAAGATGCCGAGGAAGAGGACCGTCGCACCGAGGTCCTTCTCGAACACCATCACGAGCATCGCGATGGCCCACATCGCGACGATCGGCACGAGGTACGGCACGGGCGGCAACGGGATCGGGCCGAACCGCCGCTGCGTCTGGGCGAGCACCTCGCGGAACTCCTCGAGGTAGGCGGCGAAGAAGATGACCAGCAGGATCTTCACCGCCTCCCAGGGCTCGAAGGACACTGAGCCGACGCCGATCCAGATGCGTGCACCGTTCACCTCGCGTCCGATGACCGGGAGCAGGGGCGACATCAGGAGCAGGACGCCGAGGAACGCCCACGTCCACTTGAACCGAGACAGGGCGGTGAGATCGCGCGGGATCAGGATCGTCGCCGCGAACGCGCCGGCGGCGATGAAGGTCCACGAGAGCTGGTTCAGCAACAGGTTCGACGCGAGGCGCTGGACGAGGACGAGACCGATGGCGGTGAGCGCGGCCGCGATCGGCAGGAGCAGCTGGTCGCCGCGGACGCCTCGCACGGCGAGGAACACGTGAAGCGCGAATGCGACGATGAGGAAGGTCACCGGAATGACGAGCTGCTGCGGGCGGAAGCCGGAGGCCTCGGCGGCCGCGACGGCCACGGATCCGGCGACGCCGAGGGCGCCGACCCACACGAGCAGTCCGAGCTCCGGACGACGCCGCGCGACGGCGATCACCCTGCCCCCTTCTCCAGCCGCAGTGCGATCCGGCCGATCGCGAGCTCGTCACCGAACCGCAGCCGCTCGGCGCGCTCGATGCGCGTGCCGTTCACGAGCGTGCCGTTCGTGCTGCCGAGGTCCTCGATCCACCACTCGCCATCGCGCAGCTCGAGGACCGCGTGACGCGCCGACGCCGCCTCATCGGTCAGCGGGACGTCGTTGCCGGCGTCGCGCCCGATGGACGTCGAGGCACGGAGCGTGAAGCGCTCGCCGACGCGCGGCGATCGCCCTGCGCTGCGCTCGACGATGAGCGTCCCGAGCGCCCGGATCGCGCCGTCCGCGGCACGCTCCGCCGCGAGCGCGCGGTGGAGCACGCCGAACGCGCGTAGCAGGAACAGATACAGCAGGAAGAGGAAGGCGATGCGAACGACCCACAGCAGGACCGCGAAGGTGATCTCCAACTAATCGGCCGAGTGGAAGATCATGTCGAGCCCGGCCACCGAGATCCGATCGCCGTCGTTCAGCACGACCTCCGCGACGCGGCGGCCGTTGACGTACGTCCCGTTCGTGCTCTGCAGGTCGTACAGCGTGTACCGGCCGAGCCTGAGGCGGATCTCGGCGTGCTTGCGTGAGACGCGCGGGTCGTCGAGCACGACGTCGTTCTGCTGATCGCGACCGATGAGCAGCGGCTCGGGACCCAGCTGCACCGACGACCGGTCTCCGTTCTTCACCTCGACCGTCGCCTTCGGAGCGCGCGGGCGCTCCCGCAGCAGCTTCTCGCGGTCCAGCACCATCGTGTGACCGGACTCCACGGAGCCAAGCGACTTCGGATCGGCCTCGACCTCGTCGCCCGACGCATCGACGAGCGCGCAGGAGACGCGGATGTCGCCCGGCGCTACGTCCTCGTCGCGCTCGATCTCCACGGAGGGGAAATCCAGCAGCGTGAAGTTGCGCTCGCGCGACGCTGAGAGCACGGCCTCGGCGAGGTCGCGCTCGAGGCTGCGCCGGTACTGCTCGAACTGCGCGTAGTCGGTCGCCGACAGCGAGACGACGTACGAGTTCGGTACGAAGGTCTTGGACAGCGAGATGGTCTGATGCGCTTCCATCGTGCGGATCAGACGCTTCGCGATCTGGACGGGCTGGAGCTTCGCGCCGAACAGGCGCGCACTCCACCCTTCGATCATCCGGCTCACGAAGGCTTCGACACGTTCCATCTCGGCTCAGGCTCTCTTCAGCTTTATCACTTCCGCACCGACGAGGATGATCATCGCTGTCACGTAGATCCACGTGAGCAACGCCGCCGCGAAGGCGATCGGCCCGTACACGCTGAAGATCCCGACGGCGCGCGTGACCAGTCCGAACGCGACCTTGGCGACCTCCCACAGCACGGCCGATACCAGCGCCGCGGCGCGAGCGGTGCGGCTGCGCACCCTCGACCGCGGCACATAGCGGTAGACGCCGTAGAAGAGGATGAAGCCTGCGACAAGGCCGAGGAGCGGCGCCAGAGGGCCGGCGGCGAACGTCACCACCAGCGACGTCACGGCGAGGATGATCAGCGCCGCGGCGAAGGCGAAGGCCTCGGCGTTCCCGCGAATGAAGCCGCGCTTCGCCGGCGTCCCCAGCACGGCGGCCAGCGCCTTGTCGAGGGCGCCGTGGACCGCGCCGGTGGCGAGGACCGTCCCGACGAGTCCGACCCCGAGCGAGACACCGCGCCCCTCGACCAGGTCGGCCACGATCCGCATCTCCTGCGCGGTGGCCGAAGGGTAGATCTGGCGGATGAGCTCGGCCAGCTCCTGCTGCGCGCGCACCGATCCGTACATGAACCCGATGGCGCCGACGACGAGCGCGAGCAGCGGGATGATGGCGAAGAAGAGCTGGAAGGCGACAGCGCCGGCGAGGAACGGACACTCGTCGTTCGCGAACGACACGGCGACGGCGCGAGCGTCGCGGACGAACGATCTGACTGGAGTCAGGATGCCGCGTCGCTCTTCGGCGCCGCCTTCTCGGGCGCCTTCGTCTCGGTCTTCTTCTCGACCTTCGTCTCGGTCTTCGTCTCAGCCTTCGTCTCGGTCTTGGCGTCGCCCTTCTTGTCGCCGGCCGTGGCGCCGTCGGCCGAGGTCTTCTCGGCCGGACGGCTGTCCGTCTTGTACCAGCCCGATCCCTTGAAGACGATCGCCGGTGTCGACAGCAGGCGCCGCGGCACCTCTCCGCAGTTCGGACACTTGTCGAGCGCCGCGTCTTTGAACGATTGGACCGCCGAGAACACGTGCCCGCAATGGTCACAGCGGTAGTCGTAGATCGGCATCGCTCGATATCATCGCCGAAGGTGTCGGGAGGGGCTATCGCTGTCGGCGAGCGCGCGGCATCCCGCCGCCGCCGGTCGTTCGCCGAGAACGCACAGGCGTACCTCTTCCTCCTTCCAGCGGTCGCGCTCCTCGCGCTCTTCAAGATCCTCCCGGCCTTCTACGCGATCTACATGTCGCTCTTCCGCTGGGACATCGTCCAGGGCGCGTTCCGCGGGCTCGACAACTACGTCGACATCCTGTGGGCGAACGCCACGAGGGCGCAGCAGTTCTGGCAATCGCTCTCGACGACGTTCACCTTCGCCGCGATCACGCTCCCGATCGAGATGGCGCTGGCGCTCGTCGTCGCGTACGTGCTGTTCCAAAAGCTCGGCGGTCGAGACATCTACCGCACGATCTACTACCTGCCCTACGTGACCTCGACGGTCGCCGCCGCCCTGGTGTTCCTATGGATCTTCCACCCGCAGTACGGCCCGGCCAATCAGCTTCTCGGCGTGTTCGGACTGAGCGGACTGCGGTGGTTCCAGGAGCCCGACGGTGTGTTCCAGATGATGGGGAACGCCTTCGGAGTGGCGCTCCCGGATTGGGCCGCCGGTCCGAGTCTGGCGCTCGTCGGCGTCGCGCTCTTCTCGATCTGGCACTTCATCGGGTTCCAGATCCTCATCTTCCTCGGCGGCCTCGGGAACATCCCGGTCGAGTACTACGAGGCCGCGAAGCTCGACGGCGCGAGCCAGTGGCAGCTGTTCCGGCGCATCACGCTGCCGCTCCTGTCACCACAGATCTTCTTCGTCTTCACGATCGGGAGCATCGGCGTGCTCCGCGCGTTCAACGAGATCTTCGTGCTCACGAACGGCGGACCGCTCGACACGACGCGGACCGTCTCGATGCTCGTGTTCCGCACGTTCTTCCAGCAGGGTCAGATCGGCCTCGGCGCCGCCCTCGGCGTGCTCCTCACGCTGGTCATCCTCGCGTTCACCCTCATCCAGTTCCGGTTCCTCGAGCGCCGGGTGACGTACTCGTGAACACGCCACAGGTCCTGCCGCGCGCCGCCGCGAGGTCGCTGCGGCCGCGCGTACCGGCGCTGTCGTCGACGGTGTTCAAGCATCTGGTGCTCATCGTCGTCGGGCTCGCCGTCGCGTACCCCTTCTACTTCATGGTCACGACCGCGTTCAAGGACTTCGCGGAGGCGAGTCAGACGCCCCCGACGATCTTTCCGTCCTCCTTTCATCCGGAGAACTACGCCGAGGTCTGGTCGCGGCAGCCGTGGGCGCGCTTCTTCGCCAACACCGTGTTCGTCGCCGCCGTAACCGTCTTCGGTGAGCTGGTCATCGCCGTCCTCG
>DATEDV010000204.1:0-4382 GCA_035281485.1 Candidatus Limnocylindria bacterium
GGTCAGGGCCCCGACGCGCTCGCCAAAGGCCAGACCGCGATCACGTCGTTCAACCGCAACTGGGCCAACCGCATGGGCGTCGGCGGTCTGGGCTACCTCGCCAGCCCCGCGGTCGTGGCGTCGTCGGCACTCCTCGGCTACATGGGCCCGCCGAGCGAGCTTGGGATCCGCTGGGACGCCGAGCGTTTCGTGTAGCGCACGGCGCACTGCATCTGCAGGGTGCCGTTCGGCGCCCGACTTCGTGACTTCTGAGCGATAGCCAACGCGGCCCCGCGCCGCCAGGCTGTCCGGCAATGCGTGCGGGACTGCGGGTGCGCCTCGTCGTCTGGACCGGATCGCTCACCGCCTACCTGATCGCCTTCGCGCTGCTGGTGGAGAGCATGGGCACCGGCGTGGCCGCCCTTTCGGCGCTGCCGGGGCTGTTCGCGGGCTGGCTGTTCGGCATGCGCGTCGGCGCGCTCGCGGCCGTCACGCTCATCCCGGCGAACTTCGCGCTGCTCGCGCTCGCCGGTCACGCCGACCCGGTGTCGACCATGACCGCGCCCGGCTCGTTCGCGCTGCTCGTCGTGGGGATCGGCGCTGGCCGGATCCGCGACCTCGGCGACCAGCTCGCGAAGCGCGCGGCCGAGGACGCGCAGCGCCGGCGGGTGTACGACGTCCTCGCCAACGCGCCGCTCTACATCGGCGTCACCAGCGGGCCTGAGCATCGCCTCAGCTACGTCAACGATCAGCTCGCGAAGCTCGTGGACGCGCGGACCGCGATCGGGCGTCCGATCGCCGAGGTCTTCCCGATGGTCGACACGGCCATGGTCCGCGCGATCGACGCGGTGTTCACGACCGGCGAGCCGTTCAGCGGCGCGGAGGTGGCGATCGCGCCGAGCGACACGGCGCCGGACGTGCGGTTCGACATCCGCATCGAGCCGACCCGCGACGGAGCCGGCGTCATCGACGGCCTCCGCATCTTCTGCCTGGACGTCTCCGCGCAGGTGCGTGCGCGGCGCGGCCTCGACGTTCGCGCAAGGCAGCAGGCGGCGGTCGCCGTCCTCGGCCAGCGCGCCCTCGCGGACACGCCGATCGCCCAGCTGTACGCCGAGGCCTGCGCGGTCATCGGCCGGCTGCTGGGCGTGGATGCCGTCGCGATCCTCGAGTCGCCCAGTGACGAAGCGGGCGAATTCCGCACCTCCGCGGCGCACGGCATCGCGCACGACGCCGTGGTCAGCGTTCGCCGGGACTCACCGATGGCGCGCACGCTGTTCGGCGGGCAGGCCATCCTGGCGGTGGAGCGCGACGGCAGCATCGAACCCGCGCTCTACGACGGCGGCACCGCTATCGCCCGCGGGATGCTGGTCGCGATCCGCGGCCGCTCGCCGGCGTTCGGGATCCTCAGCGTATCGAGCCGAAGGGCTCGCGAGTTCACGGTTGACGACCACTTCTTCCTCGAGGCGATCGCGGCGGTGCTCGCGAGCGCGCTCGACCGCACGACGGCCGACGCCGAGCTACAACGCCAGGCGATGCACGACGCGCTCACCGGCCTTCCGAACCGACGTCTGCTGCACGACCGTCTCGAGCAGGCGATCCGCTTCGCGCGGCGGCACGAGCGCACCGCGGCGCTCATCGTTCTCGACCTCGACCGCTTCAAGCTCGTGAACGACGCCTTCGGCCACCACGACGGCGACCGCCTGCTGGGTCAGGTCGCCGAGCGTCTGCGTGCCGTGGTGCGTGACACGGACACGGTCGCGCGGCTCGGCGGCGACGAGTTCGCCATCGTCCTCGCCGACACCCACGACGCCGACGACGTGTCGTACACGGCCGGCCGCGTCGCCGGCGCGCTCGCGGAGCCGTTCGTCCTCGAGGAGCGCACGCTGCGCATCTCCGCGAGCATGGGTGCCGCGATGGCGCCGCGAGACGGCGAGTCGGCCGACACCGTCCTCCGCCGCGCCGATATGGCGATGTACACGGCGAAGCGCGCGGGCGGCGGGTTCCGCTTCTTCTCCGCCGCGCTCGAGGACAAGGTCTCCGAGCGGCTCGCGCTCGCGAGCGATCTGAGAGACGCGCTCGAGGGTGACGGGCTCTCGCTGGCCTTCCAGCCGAAGGTCGACATGGCCAGCGGCCGCATCTCGGGCGCGGAGGCGCTCCTGCGGTGGAAGCACCCGCGCCTCGGACCGATCCCGCCGGACCGCCTCGTCGCGGCGGCCGAGCAGAACGGGCTCATCCACCCGCTCACGCGGTGGGTGCTGGACGAGGCCGCGAGACACTGCCACGCCTGGCAGAAGCTGGGGCTGACGTTCGGCGTCGCCGTCAACGTGTCGATGCTGAACCTCCGCGACAACACGCTCGGCTCGCACATCGACGAGCTCCTCGCGGCCGGGGGATGCCCGCCCGGCAAGCTCACGCTCGAGATCACCGAGTCCTCGACGGCCGGCGACATGGGCGAGGTGCTGCAGATCCTCGGCACCATGCGCTCGCACGGCATCCGGCTGAGCATCGACGACTACGGCACCGGGTACTCGTCGCTGGCACACGTGCGACGCATGCCGGTCGACGAGATCAAGATCGATCGCTCCTTCCTGAACGACATGCTGACCAACAGCTCGAGCGACGCCATCGTGCGCTCGACCATCGAGCTCGCGCACAGCCTGGGTCTGCGCGTCGTCGCCGAGGGCGTCGAGACCGCCGACGTGTGGGACGCGCTGCGCGCGCTCGGATGCGACGAGGTGCAGGGCTACTTCATCTCGCGGCCGCTTTCACCGCAGGACTTCACCGCCTGGGCGATTGCGCGCGCGATCCAGCAGTCCACTGCCGCGGTGCGTCCGTCCGAGGCCGCCGCGCCGCGCCTCGCCGTCGCGGTCTGACCGCCGGCGCGGCTCGCCCGCGCGACCGCGTCGACCCCGGCCTGACATCGTGGGTCCGATGAGCGAGCTCGGGCTGCGCTGGGATCCGAGCAGGTTCATTTAGCGCCGCACGGTCAAGCCGGCCTGTTCCAAAACGGCTTCAAAGCCCCTCCGCTAACCAAGCAGGGGCCGTTACATCCGTTAATCCGCGCACACGCGCCACGGAGGGAAGAGATGCGCATTCTGCGGATCGCGCCGGCTGCGGTGCTCGCGACCGCCCTTGTCGGCAGTCCGGCCGCCGGCGCGAACATTCCGGTCGGAGCCAATACGCACGCGGTCGCGATCAACCACGCGACCGGGCTCGCCTACGTCGGCGCGGACTGCGCCTGCGGCGGCAGCCTCGTGGTCATCGACACGGCCACCGATACGGTCCTGACGACGATCACCACCCCGAGCACACCGACGCAGATCGCCGTCGATGAAGAGCGCAATCAGATCTTCGCGGCTCACGCGGCTACGGGGAGCGTGTCCGTGATCGACGGCAACACGAATACCGTTCTCACCGCGCTCACGCCGGGCGGACTTGGCCTGGCGGTCGACCCGGCTCGTGACCGTCTGTACGCCGCGCTCGGCCCGGGTGGCCTTGCGGTATTCGACCTCAACACGCTGGCACTCGTCACGACCGTGTCGCACGGCCTGAACTGGTGGGGCGTGGCGGTGAACCCGGCGACCGACCGCATCTATCTCACGGTGCTCGAGGGCGCGGTCTCCGTGCTCGACGGGGAGACGCACACGGCCGTGGTGGCCCCGATCGCGATCGGGCTCGGTGAGGGCCGCTTCGGCATCGCCGTGAACGTCGCCGCGAACCTCGTCTACGTGGCGAGATACGCGGCGGTCGGACGCGTCCTCGCGATCAATGGCGCTACGAACGCCGTCTCAGCCCTGGCCGCGGCCGGGAGCTTCCCGTTCGCGCTGACCTTCGATGCCGCGCGCGGGCGCTTGTACTCCGCGGACATCAACAGCGGAACGGTCAGCGTGCTCTCGACGCAGGGCGCGCTCACGTTCCTGTCGACGATCACCGTCGGCGGGAGGCCGACGGGCGTCGCCGCACCGACGCGTGGCGCGAGCCGGCTGTACGTCACGAATGCGCTCAGCCCGCTCGGCGAGCTGACCGTGATCCCGCTGAACGCGCCGCCGGCCATGGTCTCCGCGACGATCGCGCCGGCGTCACCGGACACGGACGATGTGCTGACCGCGACCGCCGTGGCCCAGGATCCGGACGGCGATGCGATCACGTACTCCTATCAGTGGACAAGGAACGGCGTGGACATCGCCGGTGCCACCGGTGCCACGCTCGATCTCGGCAGGCCCGGGAACGGGGACCGCGGCGACGCGATCGCTGTTCGCGTGACCGCGAGCGACGGCGGTTCGACGAGCGATCCACTGACCTCCGCCAGCGTCACGGTGGCGAACACTCCGCCCACCGTGATCTCCGCCACGATCGAGCCGACGTCACCGGACACCGACGACGTGCTCACCGAGACCGTCCTC
>DATEDV010000205.1:0-12564 GCA_035281485.1 Candidatus Limnocylindria bacterium
CTCCGTGTTCGCGGCGACCGCGGCGGTAGCGAATGCGGCCGCGACGAGGCCTCCCGAACCGAGCAATCCCAAGAGCTTCTTCGATCTCTTCATCGCGCCTCCCGTGGGTGTCTCACCCATGCGCCATCGATATCGGACAAGTAGAAGAACGCAGCACGCATGCCTGAGTTAGCGCGATCTCATGCAAATCGCGAAGAACGGACGAGAGAGGTACACCATGTCCCGCGAACGTACGCCGCGCATGCGCTCGGCTGCGCGCGCGCAGGTCGCGCGTTCAGGTCGGCGTCATCAGATCGTCGCGGGTCAGACCCGAGAGCCGGTCCTCGCGGACAGCTGCGGCGCGACGCTCACGACCGCAGTGACGCACAGCGCATCGCGGAGCCATGTGGCGAGACGACTTCCTGCGAGCGCGCGCTCGACGCGCAGGTCGTAATACACGTGACGCATGCCGATGAGCAGCGATCGCAGCGCGCCTCGCGCGGCCTCGCTTGCGAGCAGTCGCCGAAGCAGCGGCGATCGCCGCACGAACGCCGGCGCACCGAGGATGCCGCCCTTGTCGGTCTGCCCCCACCAGATCGCGCGGGCGAGCTCCTCCGCCTCGCGATGACGCGACGCGTCGGAGAAACGCGTGACCCCGGGGACCCCCTCGACGATGGTGACAAGGGGCAGGTGATGACCGAGGGTGATGTGCGCCGCGACGTGCACATATAGGTAGATCCGTTCGGCGACGCTCGTCGTGGAGCTCACGACAAGGCTCTTCGGTCGATCGTCGCGGTCCGGACTCAGGAGGAGCGCGCGGACGTCGGCGAGCGGTGCGAAGCGCGTGCGGACCGAGAGTCGCTGCTCGAGGTGCGCGCGGAGCCGCTCCTCTTCCGCGCGGAGGGTGTGGCTCTCGGCGCGTGGCCGTCCGGCGATCACTTGGGTAGCCATACGCGTAGACCCTCCTCGAGGTATTCCTTCAGCGTGTTTCGGTCGGTGAGCTTGGGTAGGGTCGCCGCCAGATCGCGGAAGATGAGTGACGCGAGCGGCTCGCCGACGAACCCGGCGAGCACGGCGTGACCCTCGTCGACGATCGATGTCACCGAGAGCTCGCGTTCGCAGCCGAGGATCATCAGCGCGAAGTAGAGGCGGATGCATTCTTCCGGTGAGTCGATCGCTCGTGCGACCTGGGTCTTACCGCGTGCGATGCGGTGCAGCGTCGCGCGGTCGAGCGCGAGCGTGCCGTCGGTCAGGTCGTACAGGCGATCGACCAGCGTGTCGAGCGATGTGCCCGCGCTGAGCGTCTGGATCGCCTCGGATACGCGCTGCGCGTTCTGGATCCGCACGCCCGGAGCGTAGCTGTCGCCCGGAGCCGCGTCGTCTCACTTGTGGGACGGCTAACTCGTACGTCTTGCGTGCGCGATGACACCCTCGCGCCAGGTCCCGACCATGCCCGTGTGCTCCAACGACGCGCGCTGATCGCGCTCACGCTCGCTTCGCTGCTCGGCTTTGTCGCGCAGGTGCTCTTCTTCCGCCAACCGCTCGGTCTGAATGTCCTGCTCCTGACCGTCGCGTTCCTTGCGACGGCGTGGTGCCTCCGCGATCCAGCGCTGCCGTTCCGATCTCGCGACGTCTGGCTGCCGGCGAGCGCCCTCGCGTTCGCCGCCTTCTGCGCCGTCCGCGCCGACGTCCCGCTCCTCGCGTTCGACGCGCTCGCCGCCGTGGCGTGCGCGGCGGCGGCGGTCACGGCGTGGAGCGGCGTCTCGGTGAGCGCGCTGCCTGTCTCGCGGCTCGTCGCCCAGGGCTGGTCCCTCTTGGAGCGTGGAGTGCTCGGCGCGGCCGATCTCATCGGAGCCTCCCTGCCGGGGCTCCGCGCCTTGCCACGGCGTTTTGCGCGGGCGTCCGGCTACGTGGGTGGCGTCGGTCTCGCGGTGCCGTTCGTGGTGGTCTTCGCCGCGCTCTTCTCGTCGGCGGATGCGGTATTCGCACGATCGCTCGAGGACCTCCTCGACCTCGAAAGGCTCGCCGAGCTCATCGGCGAGACACCGGGTCGCGCCTTCATCGCGCTCGCTGTCGCATGGCCCGCCGCGGGAGTGCTGACCGCGCTGTGGCGCGTGCCGCGCGACGGAGGCCCACCCCGCGGCAGGTCGCTGTTCGGCGCTGAAACGGCGACCGTGGCCGTCGCGATCGTCGCCGCGCTCTTCGCGATCTTCGTCGCGCTCCAGCTGACGTACCTCTTCGGGGGTCGCAGCACCCTCGATGCCGCCGCCATCACGTACAGCGCCTACGCGCGACGCGGATTCTTCGAGCTGATCGGCGCCGCGGCGCTGGTTGGCGCGCTCCTGTTCGGGCTCGAGCTCGCCGTGCGCGAGCGCAGTCGCCTCTACATCTTCGCGGCGCTCTCCCTCCTCGGCCTCACGGCGGTCGTACTGGCTTCTGCGTGGCTGCGCCTGGACCTGTACCAGCAGGCGTATGGCTGGACGGAGCTGCGCTTCTATGCGAACTGCGCCATCGCCTTCCTCGCGCTCACGCTGGCGATCCTCGCGTGGAGCGTCGTGCGCGGTCGCATGTCATACGCGCTCCAACCGCTCGCGATGGCCGCGATCCTCGTCGCCCTCGCGGCGAACGCGATCGGTCCAGCCGCCTTCGTCGCGCGCGCGAACGTCGCGCGCGTGCTCGACCCCTCCGGCCTTCCCGCCGACGCCGCGGAGGGTCTTGACGTCGACACGATCGTGAGGCTCGGCGGCGGCGCCATCGTCGAGCTGGTCGACGCGTTGCCGCGGCTGCCGCTCAGCCAGCGGCTGTACGCCCACATCGTGCTGCGCATCGAGCTCTCGCAGCACGACGAGGATCGTGCGCCGGACTGGCAGGGCCAGAACCTCGAGCGCGAGCGCGCACGACTCGCGCTCGTACACGCTCGGGACGTCATGCTGCGCTAGCTGCGGAGCAGCTCCGCGAGGACCGGATCGCCGGCCTTGGGCTGTGGTCGCACCTGGTCCCAAGTGCACTGCTTCGGATCCTTGTCTGGACGGAACCGCAGGAAGCGCGTGCCGTGACGGATGCGCTCGTCCTCCATCTTGTCGTAGCGGATCTCGCAGACGAGCTCCGGCCGGATCTCATGCCACGGCAGGTCCTTGCCCTGCGACCACCGCGAGTAGCCCGCGTCGGGCGTGCGGCCCCACTCGCTCGGATCGAAGGCGAGGTGACCCTCCGACTTGAGCGGCGGAAGCATCTGCTGCAGCTGCGCCTGCAGCGGACCGGCGATGCCCGAGGTGTGGCCCACGAAGTCGAGCGTCCCGTCGTCGCGATAGAGCCCGAGGAGAAGGCTCGCGATCCGTGTGCCGTTCGTGCGGTATCCCACGATCACGCAGTCGCAGGTCTTGTGGTACTTCACCTTCTTGACGACCTCGCGCGACCCGGGCTTGTACGCGCTGTCGATCCGCTTCGCGATGACGCCGTCGAGGCCGATCACCTCGAGTCGCTCGAGCCAATGCTTCGCGGTCGCGACCTCGCTCGTCGTGACTGACAGCGTGAAGCCCTTCGCCACCTCGAGTAGCTTCGCGCGGCGCTCGACGAGCGGTCGCGTGTGCACCGGATCGCCGTTCCAAAGCAGTACGTCGAACGCGATGAACGTCGACGGCGTCTCCGCGGCGAGCTTGCGGATGCGCGACTCGGCGGGGTGCAGCCGATTCTGCATCGCGTCGAAGTCGAGGCTGCCCTCGCGCTCGATCACGATCTCGCCGTCGAGGGCGGAGTGGGGCGGAAGCAGCTCGCCAAGCGGGCGGAGCTCCGGGAAGTAGCGGAGGAGGGGGCGGCCGTTGCGGCTCCATAGCGCGAGCTCGCCGTTGTCGTTCTCCAGCACGCCGCGAAAGCCGTCCCATTTCGGTTCGTACTGCCACTTGGGTCCGGTCGGGATGTCCTCGACGAGCTCCGCCTCCTGCGGCGGGAATGGGACGTTCGGACCGGGAGCGCTAGGCACCGACGTCACGCCGCTGGAACGCGATGACCGCGCCGACGGTCGCGGCGAGCCCGACGCCCACCAGGGCCGCGATGCCGCTCCAATTCACGTCCCCCGACATCGGCGTACCAAAGAGCGCGTACAGCGAAAGGTTGGCGACCCACTCCGGCCACTGGAACAAAGGCGAGAACTGGAGCACGAGATAGCTCGTGACCGCGAGCGTGGAGAGCAGCACGACGGAGAGTCGCGGGCGCCACACGGCGAGAAGCTGTCCGATCGCGCTGAAGGCGAACGGAATGCTTATCACGAGCGCCGTCGCGAGCGCGAGCTTCGCTGGGTCGAGGGGCAGCGATTGGCTGCTGGCAACGAGATACACGCTGTATCCGGCGGCGGCGCAGACGAGCGTCATCGCTACGAGGAACGCGACCATACGCTCGATCACGACGCGACCGCGCGATACCGGGGCCGTCAGCACGGTCGCGAGCCTGCCCTCCGCGTCGTCGTTGGACCAGGCCTGCACCTGCACGATCGCGTAGGCGGACAGGATGAGCATGAGCGTCGTCAGCCAGATCGCCCCGACCACGGAGTCGTAGGCGGTCAGCCCCGCGCGCTCGAAGTAGGCACGCATGAACGGCACCGATGACGACATGAGCGTATCGATGATCGTCTTCGTGAGCGAAGCAAGGAACCCGCTCATCGCGGCGATGGCCGCGATGGACAGCGCGGTCGAAAGCCATTCCCAGCGAAGCAGCGCGACCACCGGCAGCCGAAGGAACGGGTCGTGTGAGGGTGCCAGCGTCGAGCGGCTCCCGTGGGCCGCGCGGGACAGCGCGGTGGCGCCGAGGTCCCGCCGGATGAACGCGACGACCGCGAACGCGATGAGCGCGACGGCGACGAGCAGAAGGAGAGCGAGAGCGAAGCCGTCGAGGGCGCCGTCACGCGTCAAGGGTTTGCTGCGCTCGAACAGGTAGAAAGGCGTGAGCCAGCGCGCCGCACCGACGTCGGCGTTCCGCACCGCGCCGTTCATCAGGAACAGCGCTATGAGCAATCCCGCGGCGGCCATGCCGGCGGCGCGTCGTGTCGTCACGAGCTGTGCGATCGAGAGTCCGATGCCGAAGCACACGAGGGTGTTCACGAGAAGGTTGACGCCCGTGGCGACCATCCCCGTCGCCGACAGCGATTCTCCCGCGCCGACCGTGGCCACGTACGTGAGCAGCATGCCCACGCTGAGGGCCGCGACGGCGATCACGACGAAGACGACGACCCGCGCGACGATGTAGCGCGTGCGGCTCGCACCGGCGGCGAGCCACTGTTCGACGAGTCCGCGTTCTTCGTCGCCACGACCGCTGCCGGTGGCCGAGATCACGGCCCAGAGGCCGAGGATGAGGACGATCAGACCGTACGCTCGCCACTGGAGGAAACCCGCGACCGTGTGGAGCCCTTCGGGCACGGGCAGCATGTACGAAAGCTGCGCGCCGAGGATCTCCATCTGCCGCGCGAACGCGAGGCGTTCGGCATCAGACTCGCCGGCGATCTGGACGAACCCGAGCGCGTTGAGGATCCCAGCGGCGGTGGTGAGCACGGTCATGGCGATCAGGCCGGTCCGCTGCTGCCGGATCGCGATCCGCGCGAGCGTCACTGGTAGTACGTGAGGAATATCTCCTCGAGGCTGGGCTCGCGGCTCGTCAGGCCGATCACACGATGCCGCGCGATCGCCGACATCAGCGGCTCGAAGCTGCCTCGGAGAACGCCCGTGACTCGATGATCGCTCACCTCGACCTGTTCGAACCCCTGGACCGACCTGAGCTCATCGGCCGGCACGCCATCGGCGAACTCGATCTCGACGTGGAAGGCGCGCATCCCGACGAGATCGTCGAGCGTGCTCACCGCAGCGAGACGCCCGGCGCGCACGATGCCGACGCGATCGCAGATGTGCTCCACCTCGGAGA
This sequence comes from Candidatus Limnocylindria bacterium, assembly GCA_035281485.1. Taxonomy (GTDB): domain Bacteria; phylum Chloroflexota; class Limnocylindria; order P2-11E; family P2-11E; genus CF-39. Next base: position 5,887 of record DATEDV010000205.1, read on the forward strand.
GCACGTGTGAGGAGACGAAGATCGTCGCGCCCTTCGCGCGGGCGTCGCGGACGATGCTGTAGAACGCCTGCTGATGCAGCGGGTCAAGACCGGTGGTCGGCTCGTCGAGTATGACGAGACGCGGTTCGTGCATGAATGCGAGCACGAGCGCCAGCTTCTGCTTGTTGCCATGGGAGTACTCGCGATAGCGGCGCCCGAGGTCCAGGTCCAGCCGCCTCGCCAGGCCGGTGATGACCGAGTCATCGACGTCGCCGCGCAGGCCGGCGATGTACGCGACGATCTCCGCGCCGCGCCAGCCGCCGAACTGCGGCAGCTCGCCGGGGCAGTAGCCCACCTCGCGTTTGACGGCGACCGAGTCACGATCGCAGTCGAGCCCGAAGATGCGCGCCGATCCGCGTGTCGCGTGGATGAGACCCATGAGGAGCCGGATCGTCGTGGTCTTGCCGGCGCCATTCGGACCGAGGAAGCCGAAGACCTCGCCCTCGCTGACGCTCAGGTCGAGCTCGAAGATGCCACGGCCGCTGCCGTAGTCCTTGGTGAGGCCCGCGGTCTCGATCGCGCCCGTCATGTCCCGTCTCTTCCCCGGCATCGAGCGTACGCTCGCGACGGCCGCCGCGCGTCAACGCGCCCTGCGACCGGGCTCCATCCGAGGCTGAGCGCGAGGTCCTTCACCGAAAGCTCCGCTCGCAGCGCGCCGCGCGCGCGGGCGCACGGCGGCGCCGTCAGAGAAGGACCTCGCGAAGAAGAGTGCGGTGCTAGCTACTTGCCGCGCTTCGCGAGGGTCGAGTCCTTCGCCTGCTTGGCGATGCGGAACTTCAAAACGCGCTTCGCCGGGATCTGGATCGTCTCGCCGGTCGCCGGGTTACGGCCAAGGCGGGCCTTGCGGTCCACGATCACGAGCTTGCCGACGCCCGGGAAGGTGAAGCCGTTGCGCGCTTCCTTGTAGGAGAGCGCCGCGAGCTCATCGAGAACGGTACCCACCTGCTTCTTCGTAAGACCCGTCTTCTCCGAGAGCCGATTCAGTGTCTCCGACTTTGAGATCCCCGCCACTTCGTCCTCCAGTGCGGCCTTCCGGCCAAGTCGCGCCGCATTCTCACACATGAGCGAGCACGGCGGAGCCAGCGCACCGGCTCTGGCGTGCGTGCGAGTCGACTACGGCACGTACACACGAACGGCGCACTATGCGTTGTCGTGACGCTCAAGGTGACCGATGACCCGCCGGATCGTCCGGCCTGGGTCCGCGAGACCATCCGCCTCCTCGCCGATGGGGTCGAGGACTGGCGCGCGCGGCTCCTCTCACGGGTCGAACATGCGACCGACGGCGAGCTCGCGGCCGGCTCGGCTGACGACTGGGGCGTCGGTCAGATCGCCGTTCACCTCCTCCTGATCGACCGCGGCGTCACGCTCATCGCCCTTCGTCTCGCGCACGGACAAGAAGCCGGTCCGACGGGGCAGCCACGGCCCGCCGCGTCGTCCGTTACCCGACCGGGCATCGGCGCGCTCGCCGAGAAGGCCGCCGGGGCGACGGCCCGTCTGCGCTCGGAATTCCCGGCGGAGCCGAACACGAGCGCGACCGCCCGCCACCCTTACTACGGCGACCTCAACTGCATCGGCTGGCTCCTCACGGTGGGCAACCACTACAACGCCCATCTGCGCGCCCTGTCCGAGGGGACGGCCTCAGCGCTCTAGTCGCATACTCGGGCACCCAGACCGAACGGGGGTGCAGCGATGGCGAGCGACACGAAGAGCACCACGGCGCTCGAGACCTTCGCCCAGGAGGACCGCACCTTCCCGCCGCGCCCCGACTTCGCGGCCGGCGCGAACGCGAACGACCCCGGGATCTACGAGCGCGCCGAGCGCGACCTGGAGGGCTTCTGGGCGGAGCAGGCCCGGACGCTGCTGTGGCGCAGGCCGTTCGACAAGGTCCTCGAGTGGAAGGCGCCGTATGCCAAGTGGTTCCTGGGCGGAGAGCTCAACCTCTCGGAGAACTGCCTCGACCGACACGTGAAGGCGGGCCGCGGAACGAAGGTGGCCTTCCACTGGGAGGGCGAGCCGGGCGACACGCGGACCATCACGTACCAGGACCTCCTCGAGATGACGTGCCGCTGCGCGAACGCTCTCAAGGAGCTCGGCGTCCGGAAAGGCGACCGCGTCGCCATCTACATGCCGATGATCCCGGAGCTTCCCGCCGCGATGCTCGCATGCGCGCGGATCGGCGCGCCCTTCACGGTCGTGTTCGGCGGGTTCTCCGCCGAGGCGCTCTCGGGGCGGATCAACGATTCCGAGGCCAAGGTCCTCATCACGGCGGACGGCGGCTACCGCAAGGGGAACACGGTCGCGCTGAAGAAGAACGCTGACGACGCGGTCGCGCAGGCGAAGACGATCGAGAAGGTCCTCGTCGTGCGGCGCACCAAGCAGGACGTCCCGTGGACGATCGGCCGCGACGTCTGGTGGCACGACCTCGTGGACAAGCAGAAGCCGGAGTGCGCGGCGGAGTCGCTCGAGAGCGAGCACATGCTCTATCTCCTCTACACGTCAGGCACGACCGCAAAGCCGAAGGGCATCGTGCACACGACCGCGGGCTATCTCACGGGCGTCGCGACGACGCACAAGCTCATCTTCGACGTCAAGCACGAGGACGTGTACTGGTGCGCCGCCGACATCGGATGGGTCACCGGTCACAGCTACATCGTGTTCGGTCCGCTTGCCAACGGTGCCACCGGCGTGATGTACGAGGGGACGCCCGACTTCCCCGACAAGGACCGCTGGTGGTCGATCATCGAGAAGTACAAGGTCACCATCCTGTACTGCGCCCCGACCGCGATCCGCACCTTCATGAAGTGGGGGCCCGAATATCCGAACAAGCACGACATGAGCTCGCTGCGCCTTCTCGGATCGGTCGGGGAGCCGATCAACCCCGAGGCGTGGCTCTGGTACCACGAGAACATCGGCGGTGGCCGGTGTCCGATCGTCGACACGTGGTGGATGACCGAAACGGGCATGATCCTCATCACGCCGCTCCCCGGGCTGACGACGACGAAACCGGGGAGCGCGACCTTCCCGTTCCCGGGCGTCGGCGCGGATGTGGTCGACGAGGATGGCCGTACCGTCCCGCTGGGCGGGGCGGGGTACCTCGTCCTCACGAAGCCGTGGCCCGCGATGCTGCGGGGGATCTACAAGGACGACGCGCGCTATCGCGAGACGTACTGGAGCAAATACCCCGGCCGCTACTTCGCCGGCGACGGCGCGCGTCGCGACAAGGACGGGTACTTCTGGCTGATGGGTCGCGTCGATGACGTGATGAAGATCTCCGGCCACCGCATCTCGACGACCGAGGTCGAGTCGGCGCTCGTCTCGCACCCGGCCGTCGCCGAGGCGGCTGTCATCGGCCGCGAGGATCCCGTCACGACGCAGGCGATCTTCGCCTTCGTGACGCTGCGCGGCGGCAAGGAGGCCGGCGAGGGGCTCTCGAAGGAGCTGCGCGAGCACGTGGTCGGGAAGATCGGCTCGATCGCTCGTCCGAAGACGATCATGTTCACGCCGGAGCTGCCGAAGACGAGATCCGGGAAGATCATGCGGCGCTTGCTCCGCGACATAGCGAACGGGCAGCCGCTCGGAGATACGACCACGCTGGCCGACGCGACGGTGGTCGATTCCATCCGGACGGCATCGGCTTCGGGTAAAGAGGAGTGAACGCCAGCACCCCCTGACCGCCGGCGGCGCGGCCGGCCGCCGGAGCCGACTTGACGGCGCTCAGCGGAACGCACTGAATACGCCGATTCGGTGGGCCCGAAAAGGAGGGGGTATGCAACGCACGACGCCGGCGGGCGTGCCCAGCGATCGGGATGCTCGCCTCCGCGCGTACTGGCGCGAGAACCTACGCATGATCGCGATCCTGTTCCTTATCTGGTTCGCAGCCGGCTACCTGCATCCGCCGTTCGCCAAGGCGCTCAACGAGATCCGCATCCTCACCGGTTTCCCGCTCGGTTACTACCTCGCGAGCCAGCTGTCGCTCGCGATATTCGTCGCGCTGATCTTCTTCTACGCGTGGTGGGCGAACAACGTTCTTGATCCCAAGTACGGCTTCCACGAGGAGGAGTCCAGGACGGAGGACGCCAACCCATGAGCGTGACCACGATCAGCAAGAGCGAAGTGGCTGCTTTCTCTCGCAAGCTGCAGCGTTGGTACGGCCTGTTCCTCATCGGCCTGTTCATCTTCATCGGCGTGATGCTCGGGCTCGAATCGCTCGGGCTGCCGCGCAACTTCATCGGCTATGCGTTCCTGCTGCTCACTCTCGCCCTCTACGGGGTGATCGGCGTCCTCAACTTCACGCGCAAGCTGGATGAGTACTACGTCGCCGGCCGGAAGGTACCGCCGTTCTTCAACGGCATGGCCACCGGCGCGGACTGGATGAGCGCCGCGTCTTTCATCTCGATGGCCGGCACGATCTGGATCCTCGGCTACGACGGCCTGGCCTACGTGATGGGCTGGACCGGCGGGTACGTGCTTCTCGCACTGTTTTTCGCGCCCTACCTGCGCAAGTTCGGCCAGTTCACGATCCCCGACTTCGTCGCGACGCGTTTCGCTGAGCATGCCAAGGCCGCGCGCATCACCGGCGCGATCTGCGCGATCATCGTCTCCTTCACGTACGTCACCGCGCAGGTGACGGGTGTCGGCATCATCATGTCGCGCCTCGTCGGTGTGCCGTACGAGCTCGGCGTGTTCGTCGGCCTGTCCGGCGTGCTCCTGTGCTCGCTACTCGGCGGGATGAAGTCCATCACGTGGACGCAGGTCGCGCAGTACCTGATCCTCATCGTGGCCTACCTCATCCCGGTGTCGTTCCTCTCGCAGAAGCTCACCGGCTTCCCGATCTCCGAGCTCATGTACGGCCAGGCGCTCGGCGCCGTCACGGACATCGAGCGGCAGCTCAACGTGTCGAACTACGTCGAGCCGTTCAAGCAGGCGCTGAGCAATGCGTCCTGGATCTCGAGTGCGACACAGCTCAAGAGCCAGGCGCCCGCGCTATTCGGCGGCCTCACGATCCCAGCGCCGGTCACGAACCGAGACTGGGTCGGCGCGCCCTGGGAGTTCCTAGCGCTGACCTTCTGCCTCATGGCCGGTACGGCCGGTCTGCCGCACATCCTCATCCGCTACTACACGGTCCCTGATCCGAAGGCCGCGCGCGTCAGCGTCGGCTGGTCGCTGTTCTTCATCTTCCTGCTGTACTTCACCGCTCCGGCGTACGCGGCGTTCTCGCGCTGGGAGTTCCTGCGCGAGGTGGTCGGAAAGCCCTTCGGCCAGCTGCCGGCGTGGGTCGCCAACTGGCAGGTCACCCGACTTATCAACCCGGTCGATGCCAACGGCGACGGCATCGTGCAGCTCGGCGAGCTGAACATCGTGGCGGACATCATCGTGCTGGCGACTCCGGAGATCGCCGGACTGCCGTACACGATCGCCGCGCTCGTGGCCGCCGGCGGACTCGCCGCCGCCCTATCCACGGCCGACGGCCTGCTTCTCGTCATCGCTACCGCCGTGTCCCACGACCTCTACGCGAAGATCATCAATCCGAACGCGTCCTACGGCGCCCGCTTCTTCGCCAGCCGCGTGATGATCGTGGTGGCCGCGCTGTTCGCCGCATTCGCGGCACTGCCGCGGCTCGCGCTCATCGTGCAGCTCGTGGCATGGGCGTTCTCGCTCGCGGCGGCGACCTTCTTCCCCGTCGTTCTCACGGGCATCTTCTGGCGGCGAGCGAACGCCAAGGGCGCGATCGCCGGCATGATCGGCGGTCTGCTCGTCACCGCGGCCTACATGTTCCTCAACTACACGGACCCGCGATTCACGGTCCTCGGCCTGTCGCATCTGTCCGCGGGCATCTTCGGCATGATCGCCAACTTCGGGCTCCAGATCGTCGTCAGTCTCGCGACCAAACCCTCGCCCGAGTACGTCCAGCGTCTCGTCGACCAGGTCCGTATCCCCGTCGGCGAGACCGTCATCCCCGGCGTCACGGACCAGCCGATGCCGGCACCGACGCCCGGCAAGTAGATCGTGTGGGGAGGGGAGGCCGAGAGGCCTCCCCTCCCGGTCGTAGGCTCATGTCGTGAATCTCCTGGCGCAGCTGCTCAACTTCGCGCTCGCCATGGTGTTCTGGGCGACGCTCGGCCGGATCCTCCTCGGCCTGATGACCGGCGGACGTGAGAACTTCTTCGTCGGTGTCCTCAAGAAGGCCACCGACCCGGCGTACGCGCTGGTCGGTCGCGTCGTGCCCCAGCAGTGGGTGCCGCTGGGGGTGCTCATCCTGGTCGTCGCGGCGCGCATCGCGCTCCTCCCGCTCCTGAGAGAGCCGTGATGGTGCTGCGCGGGCTCGCCCGCACGCTGGAGCTCGACCGCGTCGGTCAGCGTCGCAGCTGGACGGTGCGCCGCCCGCACGGCGTGTACACGGTGACGCTGCGTCAGTCGCCGCTCGGGGACCGCATCCTGCTCGACGGCAGCGAGGTGGCGCGCGCGCAGCCGTGGAAGTACGACGGCGCGGTCCGGTTCAAGATCGACGGCGCGCCGGCTGAGGTCCGGTTCCTGACCGACACGACGGCGGGCACGATGTGGACCGAGCTGTACGTCGACGGGACGATCGTGCCACCGGATGTTCCGCACGCCGCACCGCTCGCCGCGACACCCTGGGGC
>DATEDV010000206.1:0-4766 GCA_035281485.1 Candidatus Limnocylindria bacterium
GAAGGGATGGGGTTCCGCGCATTGAGAGGGTTTCGGTGGTGGCTCCGCCGCAGGAGTCCTTCACTGGTAGTTCCGGAAGGTGACCGTGCGATCGAGGCTGAGCGTGTTCGGAACGAATGGCCAGGGGACCAGCGTGCGATACGTGTATTCCACCCGCACGCTGACGAGCGACTCGCCGCCCGCGCCGGTGGGACGAGTGACCGTGATCGTGGCGGCGGCGGGATCGACGCCCGCGATGCGCCCGAGCTCGTCGGTCACGTAGCTCACGATCTGCGGATCCGTCGTGGCGACGCGCGTCACGGCTGCTTCGGCACCCGCGCGCGCCGAGTTCTGGACGCCGACCTGCGCGGCGAACGCGCGCGCCATGTCGGCACCGCCGAGGATCGTGAACACGAGGAGCGATAGCGAGAGCGCGGTCTCGATGAGCGCCTGTCCGCTCTCACCCGCGGGAGCCGCACCGGGCGATGGACGCTTGCTTACACGCTCATTGTGCCCGCGACTGTTCCCGCTCGGCGTCCTTCACGCAGAAGGGCGTGTCGGGCAGCACCGCAAGTCGCTCGTCCGGGATCACCGCATTGCAGATCACGCACCGCCCGTAGTCGCCGCCCTCCAGGCGCGCGAAGGCATCGTCGATCTGCTTCACGCGCGCGGCGAACATGGCCTCGCGCGAGACATCGAGCTCTCGCTCGGCGGTCTCGGTGGCCGCGTCGGCCGGGTGCTGGTCGGAGATGGCGATGTCGCCGCTCGTCTCCCGCTGCGGCTGGGCGAGACGTCCCTGTATCTCGGCGACGCTGCTCTGGAACTCGTCGCGCAGGCGTTCGAGCCGCTGTCGTGCCTCGTTCCGATCCACGTCGTCCTCCATTCGGGCGCAGAATCGCTCTATGCAGGTCGATGAGTTCAGCAAGCGGCGCGCCGAGCTCCACCTTCTGGACGTGCGCGAGGACGAGGAGTGGACGGCCGGCCACATCGACGGTGCGCAGCACATCCCGTTACGCGAGCTTGGGGATCGTCTCGGAGAGCTTCCGACGGATCGCACCATCGTCGCGGTCTGCCGCAGCGGCCAGCGCAGCGAGGCGGCGGTCCGCGGGCTGCGCAAGCTCGGTTACACGGCGGAGAATCTCGAGGGCGGCGTGAGCGCATGGGACCGCGCGAAGCTGCCCCTCGTCGACGGCCGTGGCGGACGCGGCCGGGTCGTCTGAGTAACAGAGTGGCCGACCCCGTCGCCGATCACGCACGCCATCTCGACCGCGAGTGGCTCGCGCAACATCTGGCCGAGGAACGCAGAGAGGCCGAGCTGCTCAGTGAGATCCGCGAGGCGCTGTTCGGGATGCAGGACGGTCTGGTCAGCACGCTCGCCGTCGTGAGCACGGTCGGCGCCGCGAGTGGCGATCGTTTCGCGGTGCTCGTGGCCGGCATCGCTTCCGCGCTCGCCGGTGTGTTCTCGATGGCCGCGGGTGAGTACCTCTCCTCGAAGAGCCAGCGTGAGATCTACGTCGCGCAGATCGAGAACGAGCGGGAGGAGGTCCGCGACCGGCCCGCCGAGGCGGAGGCCGAGGTCGCGTACATGCTCGAGGCCGAAGGCCTCTCGGCGGCTGCCGCCCGCAGGGTCGCCGCCGAGCTCGCGCGAGAGCCCACGGTGTTGCTGAAGACGATGGTGGAGAAAGAGCTCGGACTCGTCGTCGATGAGGGCCACGGCGCGCTGCAGGGCGCGATCATCATGGGCGCCGCGTTCGGCCTCGCCTCGCTCGTGCCGATCGTCCCGTACCTGTTGCTGCCGATCGCCACCGCGCCCGTCGCGTCACTCGTCCTCTGCGGCGTCGTGGTCTTCGCCATCGGCGTCGTGAAGACGAGGTGGACGAAGCGCAGCCCGATCCGGTCCGGCCTCGAGGTCGTCGCCCTCGCGGCCTTCGCCGGGATCGCCGGCTACCTGTTCGGTTCGGTCCTGCCGAGTCTCCTCGGCGTCCCGCAACCGCTCTAGCATCTTCGAGCGTGCTGCTGCAGCAGTTCTTCGACGCGGGGCTCGGCCACGCGAGCTATCTCGTCGCCGATCCTGACGCCGGCGTCGCGTTCCTGGTCGATCCCGACCGCGCTGTGGACGCGTATCTGGCGGCGGCCGCCAAGCTCGACGTGCTCATCACGCACTCGTTCGAGACGCACGTCCACAACGACTATCTGTCGGGGTCGCGTGCGCTGGCCGAACTGCGCCCGATCGTCGTCGTAGCCGGCGCCGACGCCGCCTACGAGTATCCGCATACCGACCTTCGGGACGGCCAGACCCTGGACGTCGGAGCGCTCCGGGTGCGCTGCCTCGCGACACCCGGGCACACGCCCGAGCACGTGTCGTATCTGGTCAGCGATCTTCGCCGTGCCGACGATCCGCAGTACCTGTTCAGCGGCGGCGCGCTGCTCGTCGGGCATATCGCGCGGGTCGATCTGTTGGGTCCCGAGCTCGAAGAGCGGCTCGCACGCGACGCCTTCGACACGCTGCGCGACCGCGTGCTGGGCCTCGCCGACTACGTGGCCGTGTTCCCGACGCACGCGGGTGGGAGCGCCTGCACCGCCACGGTGGCCACGTCGCGCTGGACCACGCTGGGCTTCGAACGACGTCACAACGAGGTCGCGCGCGCCGCCGCGGGCGACTATCGGGGCTTCCGCGAAACGATCTCACACGGCCTGCCCGTGGCGCCCGCGTACTACCCGCACGTCCGCAAGATGAACCACCGCGGTGCGCCGCTGTCGGATCGCCGGCCGCTGCCGCTCCTGAGCGATCCTCTTCCGCCGGGCGCCGCTCTGCTCGATCCGCGGCCGCCGCATCTGTACGGCGCGGCCCATCGGCGAGGCGCACTCAACATCGTCGGCAACGACAGCTTCGCGGTGCGCTGCGGCGCGGTCATCGCGCACGGGATCCCGATCGTGCTGCTCACGCGCGATGAGGAGCAGGCGGAGCGGCTGCGCGCGCAGCTCGCCCTCATCGGATTTGACGACGTGCGCGGATACGCGGAGCCTCTCGCGGCGACCGAGGACGCGAGCGTCGCGACGCAACAGCTCGACGCGAGATCCGTCGGGCGGCTGATCGGTGAAGGGGCGGCGCTGGTGGACGTGCGCGAACGATCCGAATTCGCGGCCGGCCACGTGCCGGGGGCCCGCCACATCCCCTACGAACAGCTGGAGCAGCGCATCGGCGAGGTCCCATCCGCCCGAGCGCTCGTCGTGTATTGCGCGAGCGGCGTGCGTTCCAGCCTCGCCACCAGCATCTTCGAGCGCCACGGCATCGCCGCGGCGAATCTCCGCGGTGGATTCAACGCTTGGCGGAACGCAGGGCTGCCTATCGAGGGCGGCCGCTAGCGGTACACTGGACCTCGGGCACTCCTTTTTTCTAAAGACATCCGAGCGGCGCACCCTGTGCGTCCAGCGTCCTTCCAAACGAGCGCCCAGTCGGGGGAGATCGTCGTATGCGCATTGCGTTCGTCGCGTCCTCGATCCCGCGCCGCTGTGGCATCGCGACCTTCACCGCGGACCTGGCGGCGGCGGTGAAGGCCGCCGATCCGACCGCGAAGATCTTCGCGGCCGCGATCGACGAGCCCGGTGCGGCGCGGCCGTATGGGCCCGACGTCCGCTGGCGCATCCGTCAGGAGGAGGCGGGCACCTATCGGGACGCGGCTCGCGCGATCAGCGCCTCGAACGTCGACATCGTCAACGTGCAGCACGAGTTCGGTCTCTACGGCGTATGGCACGACGGGACGTATGACGACCATCTGCGCGTGTTCCTGGAGAACTGCACCAAGCCGGTCGTGACCACGCTGCACACGGTCGCCCCAAAGCCGGAGCCCTGGGCGCTCGAGACGATCCGCTCGATCTCGGCGCGCAGCGAGCAGGTCGTCGTCATGGGCACGACCGCGGCGCGACTGCTCCGCGAGGTCTACGACGTCCCGCGGCCGCCCGTGGTCATCGAGCACGGTATGCCCGCGATCGAGCCGCACGGGCGTCGCCGCCTGAAGCGCCAGCTGGGCGTCGAAGGCCGCGCGATCCTGTCGACCTTCGGTCTGGTCGATCCGCGGAAGGGTCTCGAGTACGTCATCGAGGCGATGCCGGACATCGTGACGCGCCACCCGAGCGCGCTGTACCTGGTCGTCGGCCAGACGCACCCCGAGCTGCTGAAGCGTCAGGGCGAGGCGTATCGCAATTCGCTCACCGACCTGGCCGCGCGACTCGGCATGTCAGCGCACGTGAAGTTCGTGAATCAATACCTCACGCAGCGCGAGGTCGTCGACTATCTGCTCGCGACCGACGTCTATGTGACGCCGTACCTGGATCCGAACCAGATCACGAGCGGCACGCTCGCATACGCCCTCGGTGCGGGCAAGGCGATCGTCTCGACGCCCTATCTCCACGCACAAGAGGTGCTCGCCGACCGCCGGGGCATCCTCGTGCCGTTCCGCGACGCCGCGGCCGTGGCGTCCGCCGTCGATCTCATCCTGCGAGATCCGGAGCGCAAGCGCGGCTTCGAGGCCCGCGCGTACGAATACGGCAAGGAGATGGCGTGGCCGGCCATCGGCCGTCGCGTGCTGGCGCTCATGCGTGATGTTCTCGATCACTACGAGGCGACGCAGATCCTTCCGCTCGCGATGCCCGCCTCGACACCGCGCCGTGCGCCGGCGCCCAGGCCCCAGCCGGACGAGTCCGCGCGCCTCGAGCCGGAGCGCGCGGAGAAGCAAGAGGAGCCCACACCGGTCGCATGAATTTGGGCGATCGGCTGCCACGGAACC
>DATEDV010000207.1:0-2308 GCA_035281485.1 Candidatus Limnocylindria bacterium
GCTGTCTCCGTTGGCGTTGCCGCAGGCGGCGAGGGCGAACGCGCAGGCGGCGACCAGTGCGGCGAGCAGCAGGCGCTCGGGGCGCGCAAGAGACGGGAAAACCTGGGATACGGTGCGCATCGCGGTCGGCTCCAAGGAATCGGGTGGCGCTATGTTACGGTCCCTTAGTGTTGTAGTCAAGTATAACACTAAAGGGACCGCGATGCCCTCAAGCCATTGTATCTACGAGGAAAACAGCGGGCGAATGCCGTCGATCAGCTGAGGCGTACCGGTTCCCGTGCTTTCGGCAGCTCGGCCGCATCCGCTGCGATCTCGACGGCCTCGTCCAGGACGGCATCCGGTGCCTCGGCTTCATCCAGTGCGGCGACGTCCGCGAGCGGGGTGAGCCCCCGCGCCGCACGGCGTGCATTCTCGCGCCCGAGCCGGTCGGCGTCGATGCTGTCGCGCTCCGCCCGGCGCTTTTCGAGGTTGAGCGAGACGTCGCGCTGGCTGCGGAGCATCGCGAGCGCGTCCACGTCGCCCTGCAGGGCCACGAAATCCGGATTGTGCGCGATGCGCTCCTCGTGCTCGCGCGAGATGACGGCAACGACGGGCAGCTCCGCGGGCTCCGGGGTGTAACGCGCCGCGTTGATGCGGTCCCAGGGCAACGCGCTCTCGCGCGTGCTCTCGCCGATGTCGGCCGTGTCGAGCAGCGAGGGCAGGGTGATGTCGGGCTCGACGCCGCGGTGCTGCGTGCTGTCGCCGGTGACGCGGTAGTACTTGCCGATCGTGACGGTCAGCTGGCCGAATCCGGCGTTCGGGCCGAGCGCGTAGCGGTCCAGCGGGTACAGGTTCTGCACCGAGCCCTTGCCGTAGGTCTGCTGGCCGACGACCAGGCCGCGCTGGTAATCCTGGATCGCGCCGGCGAATATCTCGGATGCGGACGCGCTCGCGCGGTTGACGAGCACGACGAGCGGCCCGTTCCAGACGACGCCCGGCTCCGGATCGTCGAGCACCTCGATCCGCCCGCTCGTCTCGCGCAGCTGCACGACCGGCCCGCGCTCGACGAAGAGGCCGACGAGGCTCGTCGCCTCGGACAGGTGTCCGCCGCCGTTGTCGCGCAGGTCGATGACGAGCGAGTCGATCTTCTCGGCCTTGAGCTCCTCGACCAGCCGGTGAACGTCGCGGGTCGTGCTGCGGTACTCGGCGTCGCCCTTCATGCGCGCCTGGAAGTCCTGGTAGAAGCTCGGCACCGCGATGACCCCCACCTTCAGCTCGCGGTCTCCGCGCCTGATCGTGTGGGTCTGCTTCTGCGCCGCCTGCGAATCGAGCGTGATCTTCGAGCGTTTCAGCGCGACCTGCGCCTCCTGCGTCGCCGGCGTACCGGACGCCGGCAGGATCTGCAGCCGGACCGTCGAATTCTCCGGGCCGCGGATCAGCTGTACGACGTCGTCGAGCCGCCAGCCCACGACATCCGTCAGCGGGCCGGCCTCGCCCTGGCCGACGGCGGTGATGCGGTCGCCGACCTTGATCTCCGTGGACGCGGCCGCCGAGCCGCCGGGCAGGACGTTCATGATCGTGACGTAGTCGTCGACGAGCTGCAGCGACGCGCCGATGCCCTCGTACGACAGGCTCATCGCGATGTTGTATTCCTCGGAGTTGCGCGGCGACAGGTAGTTGGAATGCGGGTCGTAGACGTGCGAGTAGGCGTTCATGAACGTCTCGAAGACGTCGTCCGCCGTCACCTGCTCGATGCGCTTGCCGACACGCTCGTAGCGCTTGCGCAGCATGTCCTGCGCCTCGGGCCAGGTCTTGCCCTGGAGCATCAGCTGCAGCGCATCGTTCTTCACGCGCTTGCGCCACAGCTCGTGAAGCTCGTCCGCCGACGCGGGCCAGCCGTCGTCGGAGCGGTCGAAGCGGAAGGATTCGTCGAGCGTGAAGTCGGGCTCGCTGTCGAGCAGCGCGATCGCGATTCGCAGGACCTCGCGGTTGCGCTCCTGGAAGCGCGTGAAGATGCGGAAAGCGGGGCCCGCGTCGGCTTTCTGGATGGCGTCGTCCAGCTGATAGCGCAGAGGCTCGAACTCGGCGATGTCGCCGGCCAGGAGGTAGCTGCGATTCCCGTCCAGGGCCTCGAGGTATCGCTCGAAGATCTGCGACGACATCGAATCGTCGAGGGCCGCCTGGCGATAGTGCTGGCGCTCGACGACCTCCGAGACCAGCCGCATGACGCGCCGGTGGCGCTCGCTGGGCGCCAGCTCGCCGGCGGAAGCGGCGGCCGGGGTGATCGTCGGGGCGAGCGTCGCGCGCTCGGGGCTCGGGCCGGCGAGCA
>DATEDV010000208.1:0-3054 GCA_035281485.1 Candidatus Limnocylindria bacterium
AAGCAGCTGGCGCAGGTCCTCGATCGATGTTGGCGGGGAGTACGCGGCGGCCTCGGTCGGCACGTCCGACAGGCCGTGGCCACGCACGGACCCCGTTCACCTCGGCCAGCGGCATTGCGGTTCCTTTCGCAGCGTCCGTGGACCTCGCGCCGGATTCTCGGGCGGGGCCGACGACGAAGTCAACCGCTCAGCGCAGGCGCCGGCCGAGGATGAGCAGATCGCGCTCGACGCCGTCGAGGACGGCCACCCGTGGCAAATGCGCCCACTGCTCGAAGCCGAACTTGCGGAAGAGCGCCAGGCTCTGTGCGTTGTGCGCGAAGATGAAGCCGAGATACGTCTTCAGACCCAGCGCGGCCGCGCGCGCGACCGCGTGCTCCAGCAGCTGCGTCGCGACGCCCGCGCGCTGCAGCGCGGGGTCGACGTACACGCTCAGCTCGGCGGTGGCGTCGTACGCCGGCCGGCCGTAGAACGCGCTCACGCTGAGCCAGCCCACGATGCGGCCGTCGCGCTCGACGACCCACAGCGGATGCCGGGCGGTGTCGTGCTCGCGCAGCCACGCGCGTCGCGACTCCACGGAGACAGGCTCGGTGTCGGCGGTGGCCACGCGACCGGGGATCGCCGCATTGTAGATGCGGACGATCGACGGCAGGTCGGACTCGCGGGCCTCGCGAATCATGTTCGGTCCGTCCCCCTGTACGGGGGGCGGAGTCGTATAATCCCGCGCATGACGTCAGGCGTGCGGCGGCGCATCGGCGTGATGGTCCCCTCGACCAATACCACTTGCGAGGCCGACTTCAATCTGGTCGTCCCCCGCGACGTGACGGTGCACGGGCAGCGCCTGTGGATGACGAACGACGCCAGCGGCGACGACGCCTACAAGCGCATGAACGGCGAGATCGAGCAGGGCGCGCGCTATCTGGCCACCGCGAAGGTCGATGTCATCGCCTATGGCTGCACGACGGGATCGTTCTATCGCGGACCGGGCTGGGATCGCGAGATGCTCGCGCTGATCTCGCGCGAGGCCGGGGTGCCGGCCGTCGCCACCACGCCGTCCGTGGTCGAGGCGCTGCGCGCCCTCGGTGCCCGCCGTTTGTCGGTGGCGACGCCGTACCCCGACTGGAACAACGAGCGCCTCCGCGCGTATCTCGAGGCCCAGGGCTTCGAGGTTCTCAACGTCGACGGTGAGCCCCGCGCGGCAGCGGCCGGCAACCAGGGCATCAATGATCAGCCGCCCGAGTCGGTCGTCGAGTTCGCGGCGCGCGCCTGTCGGCCCGCCGCCGATGCACTGCTCTGCTCGTGCACGGCCTGGCGCTCGGTGGAGGCCGTCGATACCCTCGAGCGCCGCACGGGCAAGCCGGTGGTCACGCCGAATCAGGCCACGATCTGGACCGCGCTCCGCGCGCTCGGCGTCAAGGCCGCCGTGCGCGGCTTCGGGCGGTTGTTCGAGCTCTAGGACCGCTCGCCGCGCAGCCACGCGGCGTAGCGCGCGATGCCGCGGTCCATCGGGAATGCGGGTCGGAAGCCGACGTCCGCGGCGAGCCGCGTCATCTCGAGCGGCGGTCGCAGGCGGTCGCCCGCGAGGTTCGGATTCGGTCGCCAGCCGGGCATCACGCTCACCTCGATACGCGGCCACGCCAGCCGGATGTTCTCCATGACCTCACGGACGCTGACGCTCGCGCCGAGACCGAGGTTGTAGAGCGTGTGGCGAAGCTCACGGGCCTCCACCAGCCGCGCGAACGCCTCGGCGACATCCTCGATGTAGATCCAGTCCTTGGTGATCTCGAGGCCCGGCGTCGTGAGGAATCGGCCTTCCTGCGCCGCCGCCATCCACTCTGCGATGGGCGAGAGCGCCGCGCGATCGGGGCTCGGCCGCTCCATCGGCCCGTACGGCTGCGACAGTCGCACCATGACGACCGGCAGCGAGTGCAGCGCCGCCAGCCGCTCGGCGACCATCTCGAGCGCCCGCTTCGAGATCCCGTAGAGGTCCCGCGGCGCGGCCGGCGCACCTTCCGGGATGAACGCCTCTTCCGGATCGCGCGGGCCCACCGCGCTGGCAGAGCTCACGACGATGACGCGCTGCACGCCGGCCGTGTGCGCGGCCGTGAGCGCGTTGATCGTTCCCAGCACGTTGACACCGAGCACGTCGGCCGCGCGCTCGCGCTCCCACTCGGGCGTGGTCGCCGTCACCGCCGCCCCGTGGACGATGATCTCCGCGGCGCTCGTCTTCAGCGCGCGACCGAGGACGTCCGCCTCGCGGACGTCGCCGACGGACCAGCGCACGGCGGCCCCGACGTACGCGCGCGCGGCATCGTCCGGCGGCCTCCGGTCCAGGGCGACGACCTCGTGGCCGCGCGCGGCGAGCGCGCGAACGACGTTGAGGGTGACGAAGCCGGCGGCGCCGGTCACGAGCACGCGAGCCATCACATCGCCTCCAGCCGCGGCGTCGCGCGGGCCGGCCGTCTCAGGAGGCGATCACCGCGTCCGCGTCGATCTCGATCAGAGCGCCGTCGCGCACGAGCTGATCGACGCGCACGAGCGTGCTCGCCGGATACTTGCCCGCCGTCCAGAACTTGGAACGGACGTCGTGGATGTCGCGCAGCGACGCCGCGTCGATCTGCGTCACGTAAACGCGGACGCGCACGATGTCGTCCATGGACCCGCCCTCGCGCTGCAGCAGCTCGCGGATGTTCTCGAGCAGCTGCTGCGTCTGCTCACGCATGGTCCGCCCGGCGAGCGTGCCGTCGGCCTTGACGCCCAGTTTGCCGGAGACGAAGAGCATGACGCACTCCTTGAGCTGCACCTTCACCGCGTCGCAGAAGACGGCCGGCACGCTGCTTCCCTTCAGCGCCTCGATACCGCGCCCGCGGTCCTTCGCCAGATCGATGTGCGTCTTGTTCACGGCGGGTACTATACCATCGCTGCCGATGGCCGATTCGACGCCCGGCCCCACCTCGCACACGTTCTTCTCCCAGCGCCTGCGCCTGCACTATGTCGACTGGGGCAACGCCGCCCGGCCGCCGCTGCTGCTGCTCCACGGGGGGCGCGATCATTGCC
>DATEDV010000209.1:0-4790 GCA_035281485.1 Candidatus Limnocylindria bacterium
GGAGGCGCTGTTACTGAATCCGCCCAAAGGGCGGATTCAGCTGCACACCGCGAGCGTAGCGAGCGAGGTGTGCAGACACTGAAAATGCTCTTGCTCGCGCGCGATGGTCCTTTTCGCTACTGCGCTGGGACTTGCTACGCCGCCTCGCGCAGCGCCGGACGCAGCGAGCTCACGAAGCGCGCGATGTGCGCGTTCGTCCACGCCGGCGCCTCGAGCGTGAGCATGTGACCGACGCCGCGCGCCACGTGGATCTCGGCGCTCGGGTGGAAGTCGCGGCAACGGATCGCGTCGCCTGCGCAGATCACGCGGTCCTCGTTCCCCCACAGCACGAGCGTCGGCAGCTGGCTCAGCTCCTTGAGCCGATCGCCGATCGCGAATGCCGTCTGCTCGCCGCCGGGGAGCAGGATCATCAGCGCGCGTCGCCACAGGTTGGGCTGGTTCGCCCATACGATCGCGCGCGACGACACCGCTCGCTGACGTGCCTTGTCGCCGTGCCGGATCATCATGTCGACGAAGGACTCATCGTCGCGCCGGAGGCTGCCGACCAGGAACCGACGCACGAAACCTCGCTGGCCCGAGCTGCGCGGATAGAGCAGCGCACGGCCGATGAGCGGCAGGCAGTACAGCTTGTAGATCCAGTGCAGCGACCGGCCCAGCGCGGCCGGGGCCAGGAGCACGAGCCCCTCGACCAGCTCGGGCTTCTTGAGCGCGAGGTGGAGCGCTACGCCGCCGCCGAGCGAATGGCCGACGACGAGCGCGCGGTTCACTCCCAGCATCTCGGCCGCGCGCGCGACGTAGTCGGCCAGCTGCGGGAAGCTGGCGTCCGCCTGCATGAGCGAGGGCGGCAGCGCCATGCCCGGCAGGTCGATGACGTGCACGGTGCCGACCTGACGCCGGAGCATGCGGATCTGCGGAGCCAGCGCGCGGGCATCGGCCGAGAGCCCCGGCAGCACGATCGCGTGCGGCCCGCGGCCCGTGCCCCAGGTCGTGACGCGTAACCGGTAGCGATCGACCGCTATGGCTCGGACTTCCATGCCCGCGCAGATGCAGAGAGCGTGCCGAGCGCGTGAGGCGTCGTTCGGCCCCTTTTCAGGGCCGCAGGCGCAGCTCCAGGCCGATCCAGGCGGGCTGTTTTTCGAACCCCATCGCTTCATTTATCGCGAGCATCGGGCGATTGCGCTGGTCGTTCCACGTCTTGATGTGGTCGACACCCAATCGTTGCGCATGACGCACCGTCAGGAGCTTGAGCGCCATCGCAAGTCCGCGGCCGCGCGCCTCGCGGCGCACGCCGGTGAGGCCCTGCCAGATGAACGATGGGTCCTCAATGGACCGCTGCAGGTTCGACATGGCGAGCCAACGCCCGGCGCCGTCGATCGCGACGAAGAAGGCGTCGGGGAGAAAGCCCGGGGCCTCGGTCCAGTCCTTCTTCCAGTCCTCGAAGGAGACATCCGTCGGCGCATCCATCGCGGGCACGTCGCGGCGGCACTCGTCGACGAGCTCGTACGCCTTGCGCGGCGCCTCCGGATCGCGGGCCAGCTCGTCGGCATAGGTGCTCATGCGGACGCCCTGCGCCGCGACGCGCTCGGCGGCACCCGCGAAGCGATCGAAGTCGAACGCAGCGACCGGTAGGCGCGACTCCCAGTCGCGCTTCACCTCTACCCAGCCGCGCTTGCGGGTGAACTCGACGCCGTCGGTCATCGACTCCTTCACACCGGCGGTCGCGGCCATGGCGTTCCGCTGGCGCAGGAGCGTCGTCGCGGCGTCGTGCAGCGCGCCGCCGTGACCGCGGCGGCGCCGATCGGGTCGCACCCACACGTCGAAGCCGTAGCGATCGGGGTGGAAACGAGACGGACGGTGATAGACCTCGACAGCGCCGACGAGCTGACCGTCCTCCTCCGCGACGATCCGCGTCTTGAAGAAGCGACTGTGGTCCCACTTCTCGTCGTCATGACGTGCCTCCTCCACGGACCAGGGGTAGTCCGGGTAGGACAGGTTGGCGCCGGCCACCCACGCCGGGTAGTCCTCGCTGGTGAAGGCGCGCAGCCGCGAAGTGGTCGTCGTCATCGGTCGCGTCAATCTAGCCGACGATGGCGGCGCGCGAGTGTCATCTTCGTCACGTGCTGGCGAGCGCGAGCTCCAGCTGGTTCTCGACGGCGCGCAGCAGCCTGACCGTCCCGAAGTCGTGACGGTGGATCGGTGTGAGCCCATGGGCACGCAGGGCGGCACGGTGGTCGATCGTCGGGTAGCCGCAGTTGTGCTCCCAGCCGTAGCCGGGGTACTTGCGCGCGAGGCTGGCCATGAGCCGGTCGCGAGTCACCTTCGCGACGATCGACGCGGCGGCGATGGCGAAGCTCTTCGAGTCGCCACGCACGATCTCGGTATGCCGGCCGGGTGCGAACGCCGGGTCGAGGATCCGCCGCCCATCCACCAGGACCCAGTCGTACTCGCCGATCTGCCGAAGAGCGCGTGTCATCGCGACGTGACTTGCGTGATAGATGTTGAGGCGATGGATCTCGGCCACCGACGCCGCGCCGACGCCGACGCGCACGACCCGCGAACGGATGAGCGCCACGAGCTCCTCGCGCTGCGCGCGCGTGAGCAGCTTCGAGTCCGTGACGCGTCGGATGAGCTTCGTGTCCGGCGTGACGAGACACGCCGCGGCCACCACGGGCCCCGCGAGCGCGGCCATCCCGACCTCATCGACGCCGACGACACGGGACAGACCTTTGGACCAGAGCTCTTTCTCGAAGCGAAGCGTCGGCACGCTCCTAGGCTAAACCGCGGGCGCCTGCGCGCGGCGTGGCCCCGCGCTCCCTCGACGAGCGTCTGCGCCCAGCGCGCCCGAACACGACGCGCGGTGTGATGAGCGGGCGCGCGTGACCTCCGCCTTCGGCTCCGGCTTTCTGGAGCAGCTATCGCTGCTCCATCAGTAGCCAGCAGCGAGGAGAGGAGCGACGGCGCCATGACGGCGCGGCGCGCTTTAGCGGCGCTTCTCGCGGACGGTCGCGGCTTTCCCGACTCGATCGCGTAGGAAGTAGAGCGCCGCGCGGCGCGCGTGTCCGTGCCGCAACATCTCGATCTTCTCTACGCGCGGTGAGTGGACGAGGAAGGTGCGCTCGACGCCGACGCCACTCGCGATGCGACGGACGGTGATCTGGTGATCGAGCCCTCCGTTACGCACGCGCAGGACCGTGCCCTCGAACTTCTGCAGGCGCTCGCGGTTCCCCTCGACCACGCGCACGCTCACGGCCACGGTGTCACCGGGCCGGACCTCGGGGACCTCGGCCTTTTGCTGCTCGGAGGCAAGCGTCTTCAAGACGTCGTTCATAGGCATGGTGATGGCAGTCACGGAGTCATCCGAGTCTAACCGATGGAGCAGCAGGCTGCTCCAGAAAGGCGACGCGGAGGTCGCAGGAACTATCGCTTCGCCTTCTTCATCCGGTCGAGGATCGTCACGTGCGAAACCCCGAAGTGGGTCGCGAGCTGTCGCACGGTCAGCCCCGTGGCGCGGAGGCGGGTCACCTCCGCGACGCTGGGTCCGCGCTGGACGCTGCGCGCGGCGCGCAGCCGAACGCCCGCGGCGCGCAGGCGCGCGCGAACCGTGGCCGGCGAGACGCCAAAGCGAGCGGCGATGCGATACGAACCCACGCCGGACCGGTACGCCTCCACCAGCTCGGCATCGCTCACCTTGGGCTTGCGCTCGCCGGTGCGCGGCAGGCGTGCTCGCTCGGCCGGCGTGAGCTTTGCGACGGTGAGCAGGTCGGGCCGGCGCTCCGCGGTCCGGCGGATGGCCTCCGCCCGGCGCCACTTCGCGATGGAGCCGTGGTCGCCGGAGACCAGCACTGCCGGCACGCGGCGGCCCTCGAACTCGGGCGGGCGCGTGTACTGCGGTCCCTCGAGCAGCCCATCGGTATGGGACTCATGCGTGAGCGACTCCGCTTCGATCACGCCGGGCACCAGTCGCGTCACGGCGTCGACGACGACCATGGCGGCGAGCTCGCCCCCGGTGAGGACGTAGTCGCCGATCGACAGCTCTTCGTCGACATCCGACTCCACGACGCGCTCGTCGACCCCCTCGTAGTGCCCGCACACCAGAACGAGGTGGCGCATCGCGGCGAGCCGGCGCGCCGCGGCCTGATCGAACAGCCGACCCTGGGCGGAGAGGAGGACGACGTGACCGTCTTCACCGCGGGCGGCGCGTATCGCGCGCGCGAGCGGCTCGGGCTTCAGCACCATGCCCGCACCGCCGCCGTACGGCGCATCATCCGCGACCCGGTGCTTGTCGGTCGTGTGCTCACGGATGTCGTGAACCGCAAGCCCGAGCCTGCCGGACTGCCGCGCGCGAGCGACGATGCTCTCAGCGAACGGACTGTCGAACATGCGCGGGAAGAGCGTCAGCACGTCGACCCGCAGCGCGCTCATCCGAGCTCCTCCTGCGGCGCCGCGACGATGCGGCCGGCGCTCGTGTCGACCACCTTCACGACCGAATCGAGCATCGGCAGAAGGCGCTCATGGCCGGACTCATCGACGATCACGAGGACGTCATTCTCGCCCGCACGAAGCAGCTCGCGGACGACACCGAGCGCCGTGCCGTCGGGCGCTTCGACGCGCGCGTCGAGAAGATCGGCCCACAGGTACGCCCCCGCGGTCGCGCGACGCGACTCGCTCCGCGCGACGCGTAGGAACCGCTTGCGCAGCGTCTCCGCGGCATCGCGCGTGTCATATCCGGCGAAGCGGATGATCGGCTTCGCGGCCTCGCCGCGGATCGAAGACACGGTGAGCGGTCCGAT
>DATEDV010000210.1:0-16857 GCA_035281485.1 Candidatus Limnocylindria bacterium
CCTCCGGGTGCCGCGCGCGGAGGGTCCGATCACCGCCGTGGCCGGGACCCTCTACACGATCCCCAGCCTCGCGCTCTTCGCGATGCTCATCCCGTACACCGGCCTCACGATCCTCACCGCCGAGATCGGCCTCGTCGGCTACACGCTCCTGATCCTCATCCACAACATCCTCCGCGGCATCCGCGGCGTGCCCGCGGACGTGCGCGAGGCGGCCGTCGGCATGGGCTACACGGCGCGCCAGATCCTCTGGCGTGTCGAGCTGCCGCTCGCGGCGGCGGTCATCATCGCCGGCCTACGGATCGCCACCGTCAGCACGATCGGACTGGTGACGGTCACCGCGCTGATCGGTCAAGGGGGATTCGGCTATCACATCCTCGTCGGACTGCAGCGTTTCTTCTTCACGCAGCTCGTCGCCGGAGCGGTGCTCTCGGTCGCCCTCGCCGTCGTCGCGGACGCCCTGCTCGTGCTCGTCCAGCGCCGGATCACGCCCTGGACGCGGGCGGCATGAACGTCATCGTCGACGTCGCCCGCTGGTTCGCCGATCCCGCGCACTACCAGGGCAGCGACGCGGTCCAAACGCGGGTGCTCGAGCACCTCGCCGTGTCCGGGCTCGCCGTGCTCGTCGCGATCCTCATCGCTCTGCCGATCGGCCTGTATCTCGGTCACACCGGCCGCTTCGGCTTCATCGCGGTGAACGTCGCGAACATCGGTCGCGCGATCCCCTCGTTCGCGGCCATCGCGCTCGGAATGCCGATCGCCGCCATGCTGCTCGGAGTGCAGAACGGCCTCGGGCTCTGGCCGACCTTCTTCGGGCTTCTGCCGCTCGGGCTGCCGCCGATCCTGACCAACGCGTACGTGGCGGTCCGCGCCGTGGACGCGGACGTCGTCGAGGCGGCACGGGGCATGGGAGTGGGCGAGGGCGGGATCCTTCGCGGGATCGAGATCCCCCTCGCGCTGCCGCTCGTCATCGCGGGGATCCGTACAGCGGCGGTGAACGTCGTGGCGACCGCGACGCTCGGCGCGGTCGTCGCGTTCGGCGGCCTCGGCCGCTACATCGTCGACGGCCTGGCGCTGCAGGAGTACGACCGGCTGCTCGCCGGGGCCGTGCTCGTGGCGCTCGTCGCAATCGCCGTCGAGGTCACGCTCGGGCGGGTAGAACGCGCGACGGTGTCCCCGGGCATACGTATTCAGCCCGGCGCGTTCTAGAGAAGCGAGCCGCCGGTCGGGCGATACTGCGAGTCGGGGCCGAGAGATAAGCGCTGCGGCCCGGAAGGAGTCCCAGTTGGATCGAAGCCTACGCGTCGCCATCCCGTTCGTGGTGGCGGCACTCGTCGCGAGCGCCTGCGGCGGGGCCGGCACCTCCGGCGGAGCCAAGCCGCCGATCACCATCGGGTCCACGAACTTCAGCGAGCAGCTGGTCCTCGGGGAGCTGTACGGCCAGATCCTGGAGGCCAACGGTTACTCGGTGAACCGCAAGTTCAACCTCGGCAACCGCGAGATCGTGTTCCCCGCTCTGCAGAGCGGGCAGATAGACATGGAGGTCGACTACCTCGCGACGCTGCTCGCGTTCGTCGACAAGAGCGCGACCGGATCGACCGATCCAAAGCAGACCGCGGCGACGCTGCAGACCGCGCTCACGCCGAAGGGCCTCACGGTCCTCGACCACGCGCCGGCCGTCGACCAGAACGGCTTCGTCGTCACGAAGGCGACGGCCGACAGGCACAAGCTCACGAAGATCTCCGATCTCGTCCCGGTCGCCGCGCAGCTCGTGCTCGGGGGCCCGCCGGAGTGTCCCAACCGCGAGTTCTGTGCGCTCGGGCTGAAGAGCAAGTACGGCATCACGTTCAAGGAGTTCAAGCCGCTCGACGTCGGTGGGCCCCTCACGGTGCAGGCCCTGGTCGGCGGCCAGATCGACGTCGCGTTGCTGTTCACCAGCGACGCGACGATCGCGGTGCGCGGGTTCGTCCTGCTGGAGGACGACAAGCAGCTGCAGCTCTCGGACAACGTCGCACCCGTCGTGCGCAACGAGTACCTGGCGAAGGCCGGCGACGACTTCAAGCGGATCGTGAACTCGATCGCACCGAAGCTCACCACCGCCGAGCTCACCGGCATGAACAAGCTCGTCGAGATCGACAAGAAGGATCCGAAGGACGTCGCAAAGGAGTGGCTCAAGAAGCAGGGCCTCATCAGATAGGCGACTGGATCTCGCTCGGCGGCGCGCTCGTGCGAGGAGCGGCCGTCGCGTCGTGGGGCGATGGCGGAGAGTGCGAGCTCTTCGCCATCCACGAGGACGGCGAGCTGCGCGACCGGTACTGGGACGGCACGAGCTGGCACGAGTGGAAGTCGCTCGGCGGCACCTTCATCGGTCAGCCGGCGGCCGCGGCGCGCGACGCGGACCGCATCGACGTGTTCGCGTTCGACCGCGACCGTCGCCTGCATCACCGCTGGTGGGACGGCACGAGCTGGGTCCCATGGCAGATCGTGGATGGCGCGCCACCGGGCGACACGGTGAGCTGCTCGTGGAGCGGCGGACGGCTGGACGTGTTCGTGAATCGGGACGGCGGCGCTCTGTGGTACCGCGCGCTCAAGCCCTAACGCGGGCCTGAAACCGTCGGGCCCGACGTGGATGTCGGATACTATTGGCAACTTCAGCCTTTTCGACTAAAGTATCCGACATGGGAAGGACGACGAGGCCCGTATTTCCGCGCGCACAACAACGACTCGAGGCTCTCGCCGAGCGTCTGCGCAGTGCGCGTCTCCGTCGGCGCGTGTCGCAAAGTGAGATGGCCGCGCGAGTCGGCGTCAGTCGAGAAACGATCGCGCGACTGGAGCGAGGTCAAGCCGCGGTCGGCATCGGCGTGCTGTTGCGAGTGCTGACCGTGCTCGGGCTCGACGGTGACCTCGATTCCGTGGCCAGGAATGACGAGATCGGCAAGCGTCTCCAGGACCTGGAGCTCCCCCGCCGCCCGCGTCGGCACGGACGCTCGAGCTCGTGAAGCGCCAGACGCGCGACGAAGTCGTCGTGTGCATCGACGCGTGGCCTCACATGCCAGCGCGGCGGGCCGGCTGGCTGCGGCGATCGGGCTGGGGCGATCGTGCGGACATCACCTTCGAATATGACCAGACATGGCTCGCTGCGCACGACGCGTTCAGTCTTGATCCCTCGCTCATCCTTGGATCCGGTGAGCAACGCCACGGGCGTGGACGCCTCCACGGCATCTTCTCAGACGCTGCGCCCGATCGTTGGGGACGGAAGCTGCTGGAACGGCGCGAGGTCGTCCTGGCATCACGCGAAGGGCGGCGTGCGCGCGCGCTCGACGAGTGGGACTTCCTGACGGGCGTCAACGACGCGACGCGCATGGGTGCATTGCGATTGCGGAGTCCCAGCGACGGGCGTTTCATCGATGATCATCCGCTCGCGGTGCCGCCGCGCGCGGACCTGCGCGATCTCGCAGCGGCCGCTGATCGCATCGAACGTGGAGCGAAAGCGAGCGAAGGCGATGTCGCCGGTTGGCTCGAGAAGCTGATCGCGCCAGGCGCATCTCTGGGCGGCGCTCGACCTAAGGCCACCTTCGAGAACTCGGATGGCGCGCAGTGGATCGCGAAGTTTCCCGCTCCGAGCGACAGACGCGACATCGGCGCCTGGGAGTACGTACTGGCACGACTCGCGGCTCGGGCGGGCATCGACGTTCCACCCCACGACATCCTTCGTCTCGCGTCCGACCATCACACCTTTGTGGCGCGACGGTTCGACCGAGAGGGTTCGCATCGTCGCCTGTTCGCGTCGGCCATGACTCTCCTGGACCAGGATGACCACGCGGATGGCGTGAGCTATCTGGACATCGCCGCAGCCATTGAGCTTCACGGCACGCCGAGCGCGACGGCGATCGCGTCAGACCTCGAAGAGCTGTTCCGCCGTGTCGTATTCAACGCCGTCACCGGTCACCGCGATGACCACCTACGGAACCACGGCTTTCTCCACGACGGACACGGCTGGCGACTCGCTCCGGCGTTCGACCAGAACCCAATGCCTGAAAAGGAGGCTCACGAGCTCGCGTTCGATCACGTGAGCACGACTCCAGATCTTGCGTTGATCTCCTCGACCGCGCGGCTCTACCGCTTGGACGATGCGCGGGCCGCAGGGATCATTGCGAAAGTTAAGGCAGCGGCCACGACTTGGCGTGACGTCGCGAAGGAGCTGGGTATCGCGTCGGATGAACAGGAGATCGTGGCCAGCGCATTCATGGTCTAGCTGGACGATCGCATAAGCGGAGCGAGCGCCGCCGTCAGCTGAGCGCGATGCTCGGCGGTCTCGAAGTCGAGTAGCGGATTCGGTGGCAGCAGGTGCTCGGTGAGCGCGTTCTGCTTTCGCACGTAGACCGCGGGGTAGATCTCGCCCTTCGGATTCGCCTCGACCGCCACGGCCACGCCGTCCGCACCTTGGCCATCGACGAACAGCTGCAGCGGCACGATGCCGTCGTCCACGATCCCGCGCGCGGGATCCATGAGCACCGCTCGCGCGAGGTAGGACTTCTGATGCCAGAGCTCCGGAGCCCGCGTCGCTTCGGATAACAGGTGGTCGATCACGTTGGAGTCCTTCAGCGTCGGGCGTGCGGGATCGATGCCGAAGTACTTCTGGGCGATGTGCCGCGCCAGGATGCGCCCGTTGTATCGGTGCCCGCCCACGCCGCCAGAGCTGCTCGGCAGCCCGTGCTTCTTCAGGCCGGGCGCGCCCCGGGTCACCGTGCCCGCGAAGTACACGTCGGGCACGCTGATGCTCTCGAACAGCGGCGTCTGTGACGGGATGCGCTCGCGACCGGAGGTCACGACGCCGAGCTCGGCGAGGTCACCGAGGGGCGGCTGGAATCCCGTCGTCGCGATCACGTCGTCCGCTTCGAACACCATCGATCCGCCGCCGTCGCTGCGCGTCGTGCGCACGCGATAGCGATCGCCGGCGCGTGCGACCTCATCGATCGACGCATTCATGATGACGACGCCGCCACCGAGGACGTGGTCCTCGTACGGCTGCACGTAGCGCGCGCGCACGCCGACCAGCGAGTTCGTGACGACGGACAGTGCCGTGGGGCGCGGCGAGGCCAGGATGATCTGCCGCGCCCACGGAAGGAACCCGTTCGCCAGCTCGAACGCCGAGACCTCCTTACCGATGATGAAGATCCGCTTGCCCGCGTACGTCTCCGGCGCACGTGTATCGGCGTAATGCGCGACGTCCGCGAGTCCGGGGATGTCGGGCTTCCACGGCTCGGCCAGGCCGAACGCGAAGACGACGACCCGGGTCCGGTAGTCGCCGGCTGTCGTCCGCAGCGTGAAGCCATCGCCCTCGTGCGCGGTGCCGGTCCACCGGCAGCCATAACGCACGCGCACGCCGGTCTCGCGCGCGAAGGTGACCAGGTTCTGCTCCATCTCCGAACGCGCCGGGAAGTACGAGCTCCCGTCCATCAGACGCGGCTGTATCGCCCGGTGCCGATCTTCGTCCGGGATGAGGGAATTCCAGTCGTAGCGCTCGTAGAAGCGCGTGCCGCGGTCGAACGGTGCGAACGGCTTGGTCCAGGACAGGAGCCGCTGGAAGAACGGCCATTTCCGGAACATGCCGCCGGGGGAGGGGTCGGCTGAGATCACCGCGTGCTTCACGCCAAATCTCGAGAGCGAGTAGGACAGCTGCAGTCCACCAGGGCCGCTGCCGACGACCACGACCGGGTACTCGCCGGGCGGGAACGGCTGCTCGGCTAGCTCCGCCAGCGCGTTGCCGTCCGTACCTTGCGTGCCTCGCTCTGCAGCATGCGCAACATGACCTGGGGATGCGCGAGAAGGAAGGCCTCCAGCGCGTGGCTCGGGATGATGACGCAACGAAGATCCCGCGTCGCGACGACGTCGGCGACGGGTGAGCCGCCGAGAAGGGCGGTCACTTCGCCGAAGAACTCGCCGCGCCCCAGCGTCCCGTAGTCCTTGCCATCGAGGCGGATCGTGGCCTCGCCGCCGAGGATGAGGTAGAAGCCGGAGCCGGAGAGCCCCTGACGGAGGATGCGCTCGCCGTCGGCGAAGCGCCGCTCGTCGACGATGTGCGCGACCGACTCCAGTTCGGCGGTGCTCAGATCGGCGAAGAGCGAGAGCGTCGATAGCGCGTCGGCGAGTTCCCCGCGTGCCGTGGCCATTGCGCTATGTCTAGGCCCGCGCCGCTCGGTTGGCAACTCGGTCACGGCAAGCCGACAATCGCGGCATGACCGGCCAGGCCGTGCCGAGCGGCACGCTCACCTTCCTGTTCACGGACATCGAGGGCTCGACGAAGCTGCTGAACGCCCTCGGGACCGAGCGGTTCGATGAGGTGCTCGCCGTCCACACCACGGCGCTGCGTGGAGCGTTCGCCGACGGCGGCACGGAGATACGTACCGAGGGCGACGCGCTGTTCGTGGTCTTTCAGAGCGCGCCGCAAGCGGTGCGGGCCGCCGCTTCCGCGCAGCGAGCGATCACGGCCGCGCGCTTCCCGCACGACGCGGTGGTGCGTGTCCGCATGGGGATGCACACCGGCATCGGCACGCCGGCGAGCAAGGAGGCGGGAAATGACTACGTCGGGATCGACGTCCATCGCGCGGCCCGGATCGCGAACACCGCGCATGGCGGCCAGGTCCTTCTCTCCGGTGCGACGGCCACGCTGGTCGGGCAGGACGTCGGCGAGGGCATCGCGCTCCGCGATCTCGGCGAGCATCGCCTGAAGGACCTCGCGCAGGCGGAGCGCATCTATCAGCTCGTCATCGACGGCCTCAACTGTGAGTTCCCGCCGCTGCGGAGCCTCGACCGGACGCCGAACAACTTCCCCACGCAGCTGACGACGTTCATCGGACGAGGTCCCGAGATCCGCGAAGGCCTGCGGCTCCTCGACGGGACGCGGCTGCTCACGCTCACCGGTCCAGGCGGCACGGGCAAGACGCGACTCTCCCTGCAGCTCGCCGCCGAGGGCGCCACCGCCTTCCCGGACGGCGCGTTCTGGGTACCGCTCGCGCCGATCACCGATCCGGAGCTCGTACCGTCCACCATCGCGCACGCGCTCGGCGTCCACGTCGGCGGGAAAGAGGTGCCGCTCGAGCGCGTCATCGAGCACGTGCGCGGCAAGCGCATGCTGCTGGTCCTCGACAACTTCGAGCAGATCCTGCCCGCGGCGCCGGCGGTGTCCGCGCTGCTCGCAAGCGGACCCGAGCTCAAGGTGATCGCGTCGAGCCGCGCGCCGCTGCGCATCTCGGGCGAGCAGGAATTCCCGGTGCCACCCCTCGAGCTGCCCGATCCCGAGCGCCTGCCCTCGCTCGAGGTCCTCACGCAGTCCGACGCGGTCAAGCTTTTCGTGGAGCGTGCGCGCGCGGTGAAGCCGGACTTCATGGTCACCGCGGAGAACGCCGCCGCCGTCGCGGAGATCTGCTATCGGCTCGATGGCCTGCCGCTCGCGATCGAGCTGGCCGCCGCGCGCGTGAAGCTGCTGTCGCCGCAGGCGATGCTGCCGCGACTGAGGAAGGGACTCGACCTGCTCGCGAGCACATCGCCCGACCGGTCGGACCGGCAGCGCACGCTGCGCGGCGCGATCGCATGGAGCTACGACCTTCTCGATGACGGGCTCCAGCGGCTCTTCGCGCGGCTTGGAGTGTTCGTCGGCGGCGCGATGCTCGACCAGATCGAGGCGGTGTGCGGACCGGCCGACGAGATCGGCGGTGAGGTCCTCGACCGCATCTCGGAGCTGCTGGACAACAGTCTGATCCGACAGCTCGAGGCCGCCGGCGAGCCGCGGTTCCGGATGCTCGTGACGATCCGCGAGTTCGCGATGGAGCGCCTCGACGCGAGCCCGGCGGGTCAGGACATCCGCGGCCGCCACTTCGCGGCGTATCTCGCTCTCGCCGAGCGCGCGGCTCCCGAGCTCCAGGGCAAGGAGCAGCGCCGGTGGCTCGACCTCATCGAGCTGGAGCACGACAACATGCGCGCCGCGCTCGAATACGCGATCGCCGGCGCGCGCGCGGACGACGCGAGCCGTCTCGTGCTCGCGCTGTGGCGGTTCTGGCAGTCGCGCGGCTATCTGCGCGAGGGACTCGGCTGGTGCGAACGTGTGCTCGCGCTCGGCGGCGAGCCGCGCAGCCGATTGCACGCGCTCGATGCGGCGGGTGGGCTGGCGTACTGGATGGGCGACATTCCCTTGGCCGAGCGCTTCTACCAGGAGGAGTACGAGATCGCCGGTGCCGTGGCGGATCCCGCTCAGCGCGCGAACGCGGCATACAACCTCTCCTTCGCCTACGCCATCGCGAAGACGGACTTCGCGAAAGGGCAGGCGTTGCTCGAGGAGGCTCACGGGCTCTGGCGAACGCTGGGAGATCGCGCCGGGATCGCACGGTCAGCCTGGGCTCTCGCGTACGTGTATCTCGACAAGGAGGGCGCGACCGGTGACGACTGGAAGCGGGCGGAGGAGCTCGCGCGCGAGGCGCTCCAGCAGCATCGCGCGCTCGGCAACCGATTCGACGTCGCGTGGGACCTGCACACGCTCGGCCTCGTGCGCCTGCGCCTCGGCGACCTCGACGAAGCTGAGACGCACTGGCGTGAAGCGGCCGGGATCTTCGCCGAGGCCGGCGACTCGAGCGGCCTCGTGCTGTTCCTGAGCAACTTCGCCGAGATCGCGAGGCGCAAAGGCGACCGCGCGCGCGAGGCGACGATCGTCGGAGCGTGGACCGCACTTGCACAGCGAACGGGTGTCGGCCTCGCGTCGCTGTGGGGCACGACGGAGGGACGCACCACGGCCGAGACGGTCGCACCCGAGCTCCGCGGACCGTTCGAGCGCGGGCTCGCGATGAACACCGAGGATGCCATCGCGTACGCCTTGTTGACGGAGCCGCAGAAGCGCCTGATGCGTGGCTGATGCCCTGCTCGAGCTCCTCGACTACCGCCGTAGCGTGAGCGCGCTGTACGCCGAGGTGCGCTCGCTGCGCGACCGCGATCCACGTGCCGCGCACGCCAGGTGGCGCGAGCTGCGCGACGAGCTGTTCCGCGCGCATCCGCAGTCGGCGCTACCGAGATCGGAGCGATCGACCTTCCTCGGTCTTCGGTATCACGACTACGATCCCGCGTTCGCGTTCACCGCTCGGGTCCGCTCGGTCGCGCATGAACGTTATGAGGTCGACACCAGCGATGGCGGGGTGGTCCCGTTCGTGCGCTTCGGCGCCGTCGATCTGCCGATCGGCACGCTGGAGCTCCTGTGGCTGGATTCCTACGGCGGCGGCGTGTTCCTGCCGTTCCGGGACGTCACATCGGGCACGACGACGTACGGCGGCGGCCGCTATCTGCTCGACACCGCGAAGGGTGCCGATCTCGGCTCCAGCGGCGACGCGCTGGTCCTCGACTTCAATTTCGCGTACCACCCGTCATGCCATTACGACCAGCGGTGGGTCTGCCCGCTCGCACCGCCCGGCAACCGATTGGACGTGCCGATCGAGGCCGGAGAGCGCATATGAGCGAGGTCCGCGCGGCGCGCTCGTACCATGCGGGCGTGCCTGGCGCCTGTCCTGATTGCGGCGCGCCCGCCGCCCCGGGCGCGCGCTTCTGCGCGAGCTGCGGCGCGTCGCTCGGCGGAGAGAACGCGCTCGATAGCGAAAGGCGCGCGCGCCTTGCCGCGGCCGCGCCGACACCGCTCGCCGAGAAGATGCGCGCGCCGCGTCGCGGCGGCGAGCGGCGGGTCGTGACCGCCCTGTTCGCCGACGTCGTCGGCTCGACCGCGCTGACCGAGTCGATGGATCCGGAGGACTGGACGGCGCTCGTGAACGAAGCCTTCGACGCGATGTCACGGGCGATCTACCGCTACGAGGGCACCATCGCACGCCTCATGGGCGACGCCATCCTCGCGTTCTTCGGCGCGCCGGTCGCGCACGAGGACGACCCCGAGCGGGCCGTCAGATGTGCGCTCGACATGGTCCACGCGATCGACGAGCGCATCGGTGCACGCACCAGACGTGAGCGTGGACTCGAGTTCCGCATCCGCGCCGGCGTGAACACCGGCGAGGTCGTCGTGGGCGAGGTCGGCTCGGACCTCATGTATGAGTACACCGCGATGGGCGACGCGGTGAACGTCGCCGCCCGCATGCAGTCGATGGCAGCGCCGGGGACCGTGCTCGTCACGGCCGCGACCTACCGCTTCGTCGCGCCCGTCGTCGAGGCCGTCGACCGCGGCGCGATCGAGATCAAAGGCAAGACCGAGCGGATCCGCGCGTACGAGATCAGCGGTGTGAGAGCGGCGCCCGGACGCATGCGGGGTCTCGCCGGGATCGAGAGCGCGCTCGTCGGTCGTGACGCGGAGCTCGGGCGGCTGCTGGAAGCTTTCAGCGTCGTGCGTGCCGGACAGGGGCGCGTCGCCTTCGTGCTCGGCGACGCCGGCCTCGGCAAGAGCCGTCTCCTCGCCGAGTTCCAGCGCGCTGCGTCGTCGAGCGGCAAGCTGAGGTGGGCGGAGGCGCGCTGCCTCTCGTACGGCATGGGCATGCCATTCCACCTCATCGTCGATCTGCTGCGGTCGCTGTCGGGGGTTGCTCCGACCGCCGACGAGCACGATCTCGCCGTCGCGCTCGACCACCTCACGCGCGATCTGCTCGGCGACGACTGGGCCGACCCGTACGCGTATCTCGCGCACCTGGCCGGGCTCCCGCTCGCACCCGATCTGGCGGCGCGCATCACCGCGATCGACCTGGAGGTCCTGAAGCGATACGTCTCGGCCATACATGTCGTGGTGCGCGCGATGGCCTCACGCACGCCGCTCGTGCTGGTCTACGAGGATGTCCATTGGGCCGACGCCTCCTCCGTGGATCTCATCCTTCAGCTGCTGCCGCTCGTCAACGAGCTCCCGCTCTTCTGCCTCGTCACCGCGCGCCCCGAGCGGACGACGCAGGGATGGCGGCTCGTGACTGCGGCGCGCGAGGGCTTCGGCGACGCGCTCGTGGAGCTCCCGCTCGCACCGCTCTCGGCGGACGACAGTCGGCGTCTGGTCGGGAACCTTCTGGACATCGAGTCGTTGCCCGACGCCGTGCGAGATCTCATCCTGGCCAAGGCCGAGGGCAACCCCTTCTTCGTCGAGGAAGTGATCCGGATGCTCATCGAGCGCGGTGGGATCGCCGAGCGAGAGGGCCGCTGGGTCGCGACCGGCGACGTTGGGGCGGTCGAGATCCCCGACACGCTCCAAGGGCTGTTGCTCGCGCGCATCGATCGGCTTCCGAAGAGCGCGCGCCAGGCCATTCGGACGGCGTCGGTCATCGGACGCCAGTTCCCGGTGCGCGTCCTCGACCGCGTGCTCGGTCCGACGGATCGGTCATGACGACGAAGGGCGACATCGGCGCGCTCGAAGCATCCGGGCTCATCGGTCTCGCGGCCCTCCAACCGGAGCTCGAGTACCTCTTCCGCCACGTCCTCGTGCAGGACGCGGCGTACGGCTCGCTCCTGAAGCAGGAGCGGCGCGAGCTTCATCGTCGGGTCGCCGATGCGCTCATCGAGCTGTACCCGGAGCGCCACGCCGAGCTCGCCGGTGTCATCGGCATGCACCTTGAGGAGGCCGGCGATCCGGCGCGCGCGGCGCCGTTCCTCGTCGAGGCTGGGGATCGCGCGCTGGCGCGCTTCGCCACGCGCGAGGCGCGCGCCCTCTTCGACCGAGCGCGCGCCGCTCTCGGGGCGGACGCCGTGGACGTGGAGACGGCGCGGCTTCTCCTGCGCGCGGGCCTCGGTGCCGTGCGCGCCGGCTGGACGTTCGCGCCGACGCCGGGAGAGATCGCGCGCGTGGCCGAGCTCATCCCG
This sequence comes from Candidatus Limnocylindria bacterium, assembly GCA_035281485.1. Taxonomy (GTDB): domain Bacteria; phylum Chloroflexota; class Limnocylindria; order P2-11E; family P2-11E; genus CF-39. The sequence goes on from DATEDV010000210.1 coordinate 11,812, forward strand.
ATCGCCGAGCGCGTGGGTGACCTGCGGCTCCTCTCGGAGATCCACTTCTGGAACGCGTTCATGCGCGCGGGGCAGGGCGAGCTGCCGGAGACGAGCGCCGAGCTTCGCCGATCGACGGAGCGTCTCGCGGAGCTCGGCGCGCAGCAGGCGGATCCGGTCGCCCGGGCGATGCCGGAAGCGATCATGGGCGCCAACATGGTGTTCGGCGGTCAGCTGCGCGAAGGCGCGGACCTGCTGCGCAAGGCAGCTCCGGTCATCGATGCGGGCGGCGACGCGATCACGGCGAGCCAGCTGTACCAGACCATCGCGCTCGCCTACTCCCGTCTCGGCGACTTCGCGGGGGCTGAGCTCGCGGCGGGTCGTGGCGACCGACTTGCCGCGGAGGGTGATCCGATCGCGCGCCTCGACTCGGACATCGTGCGGGCATCGATCGCGTCGGAGCGAGGGGAGCTGGACGTGGCGGTCGATCTCGCCGCCAAGTGCGCGGCGAACTCCGAGGAGCTCGGCGCGACGTTGTGCGGGATCCCGGCGAATTACTTCCTCGGCGACGGCCGCCTGCGCCGGGGGCAGGCCGAGCTCGCGAAGCCTTCCTTCGAGAGGATGCTCCAGCTCGGTGCGGGCGAGCAGGAGGCGCTCGGCGGGCTGGGCGCGCTCGGTCGCGCGGGGCTTGCGGCGGCGATCGCGCGGCTGGGCGACGCGAATGCGGCCCTCGCGGACTTCGATGGCGCGCTCGCTGCGGCCCAAAGGTTCCGCGACCCGTTCAGCGAGGCGACGATCCTTGCGCGCCGTGGCGCAGCGCTCGCCCGTGAGGGATCGCCCGACCAGGCGGCGCTGCTGGCCGACTTCGAGGCGGCCGTCGCGATCTTCGAGCGGATCGGCGCGCGGCCCGCGTTGTCGCGCACGCTGCGCGCATACGCGAGCGCCCTCGCCCGCGCGGATCGCGGTCCTGAGGCCAGGGCGGCGCGCGAGCGCGCCGAGGCCATCAAGACGGAGCTGGGGCTGCGGGATCCGGACCTCGCCGTGTGAGTCGCGCCGAGCGCTGGACCCTGTTCGCCGCGATCCTCGCCTCCGGCATCGTCTTCCTCGACTCCACCGTGGTGAACGTCGCGCTGCCGCGCATCGGCCGGGAGCTGCCCTCTTCGATGCTGGGCGTGCTCGAAGGACAGTCCTACGTCTACAACGCCTACCTCCTGACGCTGTCCGCGCTGCTCGTGCTCGCCGGCGCGCTGAACGATTTCTACGGGCGACGGCGCATGTTCGCCGTCGGCCTCGCCGGATTCCTCGTGACGAGCCTGCTCTGTGGCATCGCGCCGACGATGGAGCTCCTCATCTTCTTCCGCGTGCTGCAGGGCGCGGCCGGCGCGCTGCTCGTTCCGGGATCGCTCGCGATCCTCACGGCGACGTTCACCGGCGAGGCGCAGGGGCGCGCGTTCGGGCTCTGGGCCGGGGCCTCGGCCGCGACGACCATCCTCGGCCCGTTCGTCGGCGGCGTGCTCGTCGACACGCTGTCGTGGCGCGTCGCCTTCCTCATCAACGTGCCGCTCTGCGTGCTCGCGCTATGGGCCACGCTGCGCTTCGTCCGCGAGAGTCGCGACGAGAGCGCCACCGGATCGTTCGACTGGCTCGGCGCCGCCGCCGTCGCCGTCGCGGTGGGAGGCCTCTCGTTCGGCACGATCTACAGCCAGCAGCGTGAGTGGCGTGACACGCTCGGCATCGCCGTGCTCGCGATCGGCGCGCTCGCGACGTTCGCGCTCCCATTCCTCATGGTGAGGCGTCGCGATCCGCTCGTCTCACCTGCGCTGTTCCGCTCGCGCAATTTCACGGTGACGAACCTCTCGACCTTCCTCATCTACGGCGCGCTCTACGTCATCGGCTACTTCCTCACGCTCTTTCTTCAGGGGACGGTCGGATACACGGCCGCGGCGTCCGGGCTCGCGTTCATCCCGTCGGGCGTGTTCCTGGTGTTCCTCAGCTCACGCTTCGGCGCGCTCGCGGGGCGCCACGGCCCCCGCCGCTTCATGACGATCGGTCCCGCGCTCATGGCCGTCGGGGTGATGCTCTACGCGCGCATCCCGCCGACGACCGCGCGCTGGGTCTTCGCGTTCGACGATCCGCGGACCTATGTCCCGTCGATCGGCTACATCACCGACGTGCTGCCCGGCAGCCTGCTCTTCGGCGTCGGACTGGCGGTCATGGTCGCTCCGCTCACGACCGCGCTCATGACCAGCGTGCCGGTCCGGAACGCCGGGGTCGCGTCGGCGGTGAACAACGCGATCTCACGGGTCGGCCCGCAGCTGGCGGGCGCGCTGATCTTCGTCGCGGTCACGGCGAGCTTCTACGCCGGGCTGCAGCAGCGCGTGCCGGCCATCGACGTCAATGACCCTGAGGTCCGCCGCGCGATCTCGCCGCTGAACGTCGTGGAGCCGCCGCGCACGATCTCGCCGGCGACCGGCGAACTCGTGGAGGCGCAGCGCGATGCATCGACGGATGCGTTCCATCTCGCGATGCTCATCGCCGCGGCGCTCCTGGCCGCGGGCGCGATCACGAACGCCGCGGGCATCGTGGATCGGGCCGCGACCGAGGCCGCCGCCGAGCGCGCTTAGGATCCTGCGGCGCGCCCGAGGGGCGCGCTAACAGCTAGCGCCGAGTGAGGACGATCGCGTTCGGGAGCAGCCGGCCGGGTCCGACCCGGTACGAGCCCGAGTGGTACATCGCCGACGTGCCGCCGCCGTCGAGGTTCAGGGCGTCACGCGCGCCGAGCGCCTGCAGCACGTGCGCGGAGTCGGTGACCGTCGCGTTCGACACGATGGCGAGGTACACATACGTCCCGTCGACGCCGATCGCTCCCTTCGTGCCCTTCGCGAGCTGCACCGGCGTCTGTTCGAACTCGGAGTCGACGACCGTGCCGTTCTGAAGGAGCAGCGGGAACATCGTGATGGCGGCGGTGATCGGCGCGCTCATGAGCGTCGTGCTCTGCCCGTAAACGTAGCTGCGGCGGTACACGCTCGTCGTGCTCCCGTTGAACGTGAGCAGCGCGTTCTGGCCGATCAGCGCGGAGCGGTTGATCCAGCGGCGCAGCACGCTGTTGTAGATCGCGTAGTCGTACGAGTTCACCTTCCCCGCGCAGGCCGCGTAATCGGGCGGGCAGAGGTACGTCCCGTTCATGCCGGCGAACGCCGCGTTCTCGGCGACGTACTGCGCGAGCGGCTTCGCCGGGCAGTCGCTGCGGCAGTCCGTGCTGTTCGCCGTGAGGGTCTTGACACTCACCTCGGAGAGCCGCTCCTTGATGAGGTGGGTGCTGAAGGTACCGCGCGGTGTCGCGACGCTGAGGTGGCTGTAGCCGACGGGGCTGTAGACCGCGGCGCTCTGCGGCGGCCTGGTCCCATCGGGGTTCAGTACGGTGACGAGCCAGAACACGCCGAAGTCCTCGAGCCACGTCGCTCCTTCGATGAGCGGACGCAGGTAGAGGCGGTAGTACCCGGGCGTCATCGGCGCCTGGATCGTGAACTGGAACCACGCCACCTGACCTGGGCCGACGTAGTCCGCGGGCTGTATCGCGATGCGGTCGTAGCGCGGCCATCCGGTGTCGATCGAGCCCGCGGTGCCGTCACCGCCGAGCGGACTCACCTGATCCTGGCCTGGCTCGGGTCCCCAGGTGCCAAGGTATGCGACCTCGCCCATGCGACCTTTCACCCAGCCGCGCGATCCGCTGTTGAAGAACGCGACGGTCGCGGTGGAGCGGCCGCCGGGGCACAGCGTCGGATAGCCGCTCTGCCCGTACCACCGGGCGTGGAAGCCGGGGACGCCGCCGGTGAGCCCGCTCGGGGCGGGGATGCCCGGTCCGACGCTCGCGACGCACGCGGCGTTCGCGGGGCGCGCCGGCTGACCGAGCACCAGCGTGCTCGCCACGAGCACGAAGATCGCGGCGCGGATACACAGCGTTCCCACCCTCTGGCATGACCTCCGCCTGCGGCTCCGGCTTTCTGGAGCGGCCTTCGCCGCTCCATCAGTAACGAGACCGCGGCCATCCCCAGTACGTTTCCGCTCGCCGCGCGCTCAGCGGATGCCGGTCTGAAACTCCCGGAGCGTGCGACCGCTCGTGACGACCCGCAGCGCGACATCGCGGCCCACCCAGCGGTAATGCCAGGGCTCGTAGTCGTAGCACGTCACCGCGCTGCTGCCCGCGGGGAACGTCATCACGAAGCCGTACTCGCGCGCGTGCTGCGCGAGCCAGCGACCGCTGGCCGTCGTCGCCCAGTCCGCGTACTCCCACGGCGCGGCACGTCCATCGCCGAAGTCGATCGTCGTGCCGAGCTGATGCTCCGAGTGCCCGGCGCGCGCGCTCGTGCGGAGGGCCTGCTGGTAACCGCCGACGCTGACCCAGTACGCGAAGGTGGCCTCCTGCTGCGCGTACGAGCGATAGGCCGACAGGATCACCAGTGGCACGCCGGCGGCACGCGCGGCGTCGCGCAGCGCGAGAAGATCCGCGAACACGATGCGGCGGATCTGCGCGCGTGCATCGTCGGCCAGCACCGCCTCATAGCCGGGCTTTCCCTGCACGATCAGCAGATCGACCGCGCTCGGTTCCGGGTCGGGAAGCGCGAACGTCGCGATCGCCGGCGCGCCGTCGAGAGCCGAGACCAGATCGGGCGGCTCGTACGCCCTACCGAGCGTGTGCGTCCAATCGAGAGCTGTCGCGTCATGCCGCGCGTAGTCGCGCTCGGGCGTGAGCACGTCATCGACGGCGCAGTACGGCGCGCGCCCGACGGGCGTCGGGGTCGGCGCTGCCGTCCGCGGCGGAGGGGTGGCCGTCGGTGTCGCGGTCGGGGTCGGTGTCGCGGTCGGGCTCGGTGTGGGGGTCGGCGACGGCGATACGGTGGGTGTCGCCGTCGGTGGCGGCGTCGTGGTCACGGGCGTGTTCGTCGGCGTCGACGACGACGGAGGCGCGGCGCACGCCGCCAGCGACGCGCACGCGCTCAGGCACAGGGCCGCGATGAGGGGACGCATCCTCCTATGGTCGCCGAGATCGAGGCTGCTAGCGGACGG
>DATEDV010000211.1:0-8942 GCA_035281485.1 Candidatus Limnocylindria bacterium
TTCGCTGCTGCGCGAGGCCGAAACGCAGCGCCTCGCCGAGATCGACCATGCCGTCGGCGTCCCCCCGATCGGGAGCGATCGCGACGATCAGGTCGGGCCGCGCCTCGCGCAGCAGATCCGCCCGCTCGACGAACGTGCGGCCATCGTGCGTCCCCACGAGGGCGACCAGAGACGCGCCTCCGGCGAGCGCGCCGAGCGCCATCGCCGGCGCCAGCTTCGGATCGCGACCGAGGAGCGCCGCGACGCGCACGACCTCGCCGGGGATCACACGAAGGACGGGACCGTTGGCCGCGCCCGCGGGTACTCGCTCCGTCCGCGCTTCGTGCGCGATCTCGACCGAGGCGACCAGCTCGGTCGAGGTGGTCACGCTGCGGTGACCGGTGTGCGCTTCACCGCAGCGACGAACGCATCGAAGATCCGCGCGGCACCGGCGGACACCTGCGCCGTGCGCTCGGGATGCCACTGCACCGCGACGACCCAGCGATGGGTGCTGGACTCGAGGGCCTCGACGAGCTCGTCGACGCGCGCCGTCGCACGGAGATCGGCGGCGAGTCGGTCGGCGGTGACGACCTGATGGTGACTGGAGTTGACGACGAGCGGGTCGTCGCCGCAGGCGGCCGCCAGCTTCGATCCGGCCTCGGCCTGCGTGACGTGTCGCACCGCGTCGGCGCCGGCCGGATCGTCGACGACCGTCGCACCGGCGGGCGGGTATTTCGGCGAGTGGCCGGGATGGTGCTGCTCGAGCGAGCCGCCAAAGCGCACGTTGATGATCTGGAAGCCCCGGCAGACGCCGAGGACCGGGAGATCGCGCGCGAGCGCACGCTCCAGCAGGGCGAACTCCAGCGCGTCACGCTGCTCGTCGACCTCGGTCGAGGCCACGTTGTCGGCGCCGTAGCGCGAGGGATCGACATCGCCGCCCCCGGTGAGCAGAAGACCGTCGAATTCGGCCGGTATCGCGTCGGCCGGATCGATCGCGATCGGCTCCGCGCCGGCACGCCGGATCGCGTCGAGATACTGGCCGCGCGCCGTCTCGCAGCGGCGCGTGGCGTGGCCGCACAGCGTGACGGCGATACGGGGTCCCATCCGGGTCAATGGTATTCGGTTTAGTGACGCGGACTGCGGTCTAGCCGCGAAGGCTCGCGCGATCGATGAGCTCGACCAGCACGCCGTTCGCCGCGCGCGGGTGCAGGAACGCGACAAGTCCTTCGACGCCGCGCCGTGGCGTGTGATCGACAAGCTCCACGCCCTCGTCTGCCAGGCGAACGAGCGTGCCGGCGAGATCGTCCACGACGAAACAGAGGTGATGCAGCGTCGGACGGCCGCGCTCGCTGACGAAGCGCGCCACGCCGGAATCGCCATCGGAAGGCTCCAGGAGCTCGACGCGCGTCGCGTCATGCGTCGCGAATGCGACGCGCACGCGTTGATCCGCGATCAGCCGCGGCTCGTCGACGCGGTAACCCAACACATCCCGATAGAAAGGGATGGCCTCGTCGAGAGACGGCACCGCCACCGCGACGTGATGGAGCTCGCCCGCGCCGATCATCCGCGCGGCGGGTGATACACGCCGAAGACCGACCGCAGATCCGCGCAGATCTCGCCGAGCGTCACGCCGGCCGCCGTCGCGGCGACGATCGGCGGGACGAGATTCGCGCTCCCTCGCGCCGCGGTGACGAGGTCGCCGCGAGCGCGTTCGGCGGCGGCGTGCTCGCGCTTCGCGCGGAAGGCGCGCAGGTGCTCGGCGCGCGCGCGAACGACCGCATCGTCGACACGCTGGAGCGGCGGGACGGTGTCCTCGCCCTCGGAACGGTACGCGTTCACGCCGACGATGACCTTGTCGCCTTTCTCGACCGCCTTCTGCTGCGCGTACGCGGAGTCCTCGATCGCGCGCATCTGGTAGCCCTTCTCGATCGCGGCGAGGGCGCCGCCCAGCGCGGCGATCTTGTCGATCTCGGCGTGGACGCGGCGCTCGATGTCGGCGGTGAGCGATTCGATCGCGTACGCCCCGCCGAGCGGATCGATCGTGTCCGCCGCGCCGGTCTCCTCCGCGATGATCTGCTGCGTCCGCAGGGCGATGCGAGCCGACTCCTCGCTCGGAAGCGCGAGCGCCTCGTCGTACGCGTTGGTGTGCAGCGACTGCGTGCCCCCGAGGACCGCGGCCAGGGCTTCGATCGCGGTCCGCACGATGTTGTTGAGCGGCTGCTGCGCCGTCAGCGTCGATCCCATCGTCTGCGTGTGGAAGCGGAGCGCGAGCGCGTCGGCCCGCGTCGCACCGAAGCGGTCGCGCATGATGCCGGCCCAGATGCGCCGCGCGGCGCGGAACTTCGCGACCTCCTCGAGCAGCGTGGAGTGCGCGGCGAAGAAGAAGGAGAGCTGCGGCGCGAACGCCTCCACGTCAAGGCCCGCCTTCACCGCGCCGGCGACGTACTCGATCGCGTCCGCGAACGTGAACGCGAGCTCCTGCACGGAGTCGGATCCGGCCTCCCGGATGTGGTAGCCGCTGATGGAGATCGGATTCCACTTGGGCAGGTGCTCGGCGCAGTACGCGATGAGATCGGTCGCCAGGCGCATCGACGGTCGCGGCGGGAAGATGTACGTCCCGCGCGCGATGTACTCCTTGAGGATGTCGTTCTGCGTCGTCCCGCCGATGCGCTCGAGCGCGGCGCCCTGTTTCTTCGCGACCGCGACGTACATGGCGAGGAGGATCGCGGCCGTGGCGTTGATCGTCATCGACGTGGTCACCTTGTCGAGCGGGATGCCGGCGAACAGCTGCTCCATGTCCTCGAGGCTGGAGATCGAGACGCCGACCTTCCCCACCTCGCCCGCGACCTGCGGGTCGTCGGCGTCGTAGCCCATCTGCGTCGGCAGATCGAACGCTGTGGAGAGCCCCGTCTGGCCGTGCTCGAGCAGGTAGCGGAAGCGCGCGTTGGTCTCCTCCGCCGTGCCGAAGCCGGCGTACTGGCGCATCGTCCAGAGACGACCGCGGTACATCGTCGGCTGGACGCCGCGCGTGAACGGCGGCTCGCCTGGGAGGCCAAGGCGTTCGACCGCCTCGCGATACGGGTCGTCGTCGGAATACGACGGCGGTAGCGCGGCACCGAACGTCGTCGTGTGCTGACGTTCGGATGCGCGACGCGGCTCAGCCAAGGGGTCGATGGTACGCGAGAGGTCTCCCGTTACCACTCAGCGTCATTGCGTTCGCGTACGTCGCGGTCGCTTGCGTCGACCTCGACGAGTCTGGCCACGCAACCAGGCGCGGATCTCTGTCCTCGCGTCTTCCGAGATGTTCAGCAGCTTGACACGCGCCGCGAGAAGATTCGGGTCCAGTAGCCCGTGTCGCAGCAGAGCGTCGGCGAAGTCGTAGTCCTTCTGGCGGCCCGCCACCATCTTCGCGAGGACGCAGTCGTGTGGCTCGATGCAGAGCCCGCGTCCCGGTTTCGTGTTCTCAGACGCAAGCACGACAAGCCGATCCCGCCATCCCTCAGGGAGGACGGCAGTGTCGAGTCCGACACCTTGTGCGTAGATCCCGTAGGACTGATGGAACTGGGAACCTTCGCCGAGTGTCCCGTCGATAAGGTCCGTCGTTTGAACGTTGCCATCCGGAGAGACGACATCAGCCTCCATGGAACGAATGGCCTCGGGAGGCAGGTCATCCTCATGCCACGATCCGAGAACGGACTGACTTCCAATGACCAGGAGATCTCGCTGGTTCGTGACATGGGCAGCTGATCTCAGAATGTGCTCGAGCTGCTCTCTCTTCACGCGACCAGTCGGCTGCTGTATTTGGAGAACGCTTCCAGGGTCTGCTGACGCTCAGCGTCACTCAGCACGCCGGGAAACGGCGAGTTCTGCCGAAGGTCCGCCGCGTCCGGCGTAGTCGAGGTCAACGTCTCCATCACAGCTTCGGGCCCCTGATCGAGCAGATCTCGCCAGCGTCGGAGCCAGTACGCGACGCCACTGCCAGTGTGGATCTGCTCGAATCGCTCGAGATTCTTGCGCGCGTGTGCAAGGACAGCAACGGGATCACGCGCGAGGTGCGCCGCGACCGCGCGATTCAGCCAGAGGGAGCGAAGCTCCTCCCGTCGCATGCCGCTGCGTCGGCGCGCGAGTGATTCGACGTCGCTGCGGTACACGCGCCGGTGGATCGGCGTCCGCTTGCATCTGAGCGCGCCGCGATCGCAGAGGTCGACGACGTGTTGGCGCGTGCAGCCAATGAGTCGCGCGGCCTCGCCGGTCGTCAAGAAGTCCGAGCTGTGTCGACGCATACATCGAACGTTAGCACCAAACACAACAAACGCAACGCTATGATTTCTGGTCGCAAAGGGAAGGGCGCCATCTCACGACCCCTGGCGAAGCGCCCGGGTACCGTGTCTGCGGATGAGACGACACCTGGTGATCGTTGTGGTCGCGTCAGTCTTCGCTATCGGCGGACTACCTGCGTTGGGATGCAGCTGCCCGGGACCCGGTTCACCGCCTGACCGCAGCGCACTTTCTGCATTCGCTGGCAGCGCCGCCGCCGTGTTCACGGGTACGGTCGAGCGGGTGAGCAGTGGACTGCCGTTCGGCATCAACTGCGGATCGTCGGCCGCGATCGAATTCACCGTCGACACGGTCTACAAGGGCGACGTCGCACGCTCGGCCGTGGTCATCGCTGTTACCGACGCCGAGCGGTGCGGACTCGAGGTCAAGGTTGGGAAGCGCTACACCGTGTTTCCGCGTTCCATCAACGGAAAGCTCGACGCGGGACCCTGCACATACAACGTCGAGGGCGCGATCGTGCCCTCGGACTACGGACTACCGGGCGGGCACCCGCCGCGCGGCTGACGCGATCAGCGCCCGCGAAGGATCAGCTTTCCCTCGAGCTCACCGATGCGCTCGCGCGAGAGCGCCATCGGCTTGTAATCGCCGCGCGCCCAGAGTTCGGTCTGGTCGCGCCAGTGGCCCGAGAACGGATGACCGCTCTGCCCCGTCGGGATGATCGAGATCGAGGCGTCGATATCGGCGAAGTCGACGATCTGCCGGTGCGAGGCATGGCTGCGAAGCGCGAATGGCCGCAGCAGCGAGTAGGCGCCGTTGTTCGGCGAATAGCCGTCGCCGGGCCGGGGGAACGGCCCCACGGTGAAGAGACGATCGAGCGGCTTCGCCGCCGACAGCGGGTGCTCGAACGAGATCGTGTGCAGATCGCCCCAGCGCCACGAGGACACGTTCGACCCCAGGCGTCGCTCGAGGTCTCGCACGGCGTCCTCCAGCGCGTGCGACGAGAGCGTGTCTCGGTCGCCGTTCTCGCCCCCGGCGAGATCCGCGAACCACGTGCTCGAGGGAGATGCGACGAGCTCGTGAAGCGCGAAGGTCGGCCGCCCGTCGGTCACGTACTGGTCGTAGAGCGTCGGCCCAAGCTTGTCGCGGAACGTGCGTTCGACCATCCGGACGAGCCACGATTCGTACACGGCGGCTGCGGCGGAGTCGACGCCGAGCGTTCCGTCCCACTCGCGCACCAGACGCTGACCCTCCGCCGCGAGCGGGCTCGCCGCGCGGGCCGACAGGATGGCGGCCCGGAAGCGCTGCACCGGCAGAGACGTGACGTCCGTCTGCAGTGACCGAAGGCGCGCGACGTCCGCCCCGCGGATGTCGCCGAGCGCCTGCCGCAGGTACGCGAAGCGGAAGCCCGGATCCCACTCCCCCTCCCAACCGGTCTCGGTCGCGCGGTCCACCGGCCGGTTGTTCGCGTTGAGCACGACGCCGCCCGGAGGATCGAACAGGAACGGGTTGTCTTCGGCCGGTCGGAGACCGCGCCATTCATGCGCGCCGTCCCAACCGGGGACCGGCATGCGGCCGTCGCCGGACTTCCGATCGGGCAGCCGGCCCACCAGTAGATAGCCGATGTGGCCGTCGACGTCGGCGTAGCACGCGGACAACGACGCCCCGACGAAGAGCGCCGCCGCCGCGCGGAACTCGCTGAAGTTGCGCGCGCGGTTCATGCCGAACACCGCCTCGACGGTGCGCGTGCCGTCGAGCGCGCTCCAGCGCAGTGCGAGCTGCGCCTTCTGCTCTTTCAGCACCGACGTGAGGATCGGCCCGTGCCTCGTCGTAACCACAACGACGACGACCGGGTCGGCACGCCCCTTCACCCTGATCACTTCGCGCGTGACGGTCGCGTTCTCCATCCGGCCCTCGAACTCGTACCGGCGGAGGTCGGTCGGGTCCTGCCGCTCCACGAAGAGGTCCTGCGTGTCCGCGTAGGCGTAGGTGAAGCTCCAGGCGACACGGTCGTTGTGACCGATGACCACGCCGGGCACGCCGGGGATCGAGAAACCGATGAGGTGCAGGTCGCCCGCGTCGAGCGCGACCTCGTACCAGATGCTCGGGTTGCGGACCGGCAGATGCGGGTCGCCGGCGAGCAGCGGCCTCCCGCTGGCCGTGCGCGAGCCCGCGAGCGCCCAGCAGTTCGAGCCGAGCCCCTGACCGGCGCCGCCCAGGATGCCGGCGAGCGCCGCCGCCCCGTCCAGGGTGCGTCCAGGCGACATGTACGGAGCGATCAGCGCCCACGCGCGCGCGTCATCGGCCGTGCTGATCAGCGTGGGGTCGGGAAGAAGCGTGCCCAGGACATCGGGTCCGAGACGCGCGGCGATGTTCGCCCGCAGCAGCTCCTGCGTGTAGTTACCCGCGGCGTCGTAAAGCTGCAGCTTCGCGATCGACAGCGTGTCGACCGGCGTCCACGGGTCGGGACGGTAACCGAGGATGGTGAACTCGACCGGCAGGCTTTCGCCATGCTGCTGCAGGAACTTGTTCACGCCCTCCATGTACGCCTCGAGCGCGTCGAGGGCCTCGGGCGAGATCATCGCGAGATCGAGCTGCGCCGCACGCCCAAGTCCGATCGTGCGCATGAAGCGATCGGACTCCAGGCCCGGCTCGCCCAACACCTCCGCCAGGCGACCCTGCGCAGCGCGGCGATAGAGGTCCATTTGAAAGAGGCGGTCCTGCGCGGTCACGTATCCCTGCACGAAGAAGAGGTCGTGCTCGTCGCCGGCGAAGATGTGCGGGACGCCGTACTTATCGCGCAGCACCTCCACGCGACCGTTGAGGCCGAGCAGACGCAGATCGGCGTCAACGGTCGGCAACGGCCTGATGACCAGGAAGCCGCACGCCGTCGAGAGGGCGCCGACGATGACGACGAGGATGGCGCCGGTGACGATCAGCCGTCGTCTCACTCGGCCTCCTCCAGCACGGCGAGCATGGCACCGCCTTCCACCTTCGTTCCCGCACCGACCGCGAGACGGACGACGCGGCCGCGCGCGGGCGCGACCAGCTCGTTCTCCATCTTCATCGCCTCGAGCGTCACGATCGGTGCGTCGCGCTCCACGATGTCGCCTTCCGACACGTGCACGATCTTGAGAAGACCGGGCATCGGCGCGCGCAGCTCGTGACGTCCGCCGCGGGCCGCGGCGGCTCCGCGACCCGCGGCGGCGGCGCGCTCGTCGATGGCGCTGGCCTCGACCTCGTATCCGTCGACCAGCAGCCGAAGCGGGTCGAGCGTGATGAGGGTCACCTCGTGACTGCGACCGCGCAGACGGACCGACCACTGGCGGCCGCCAACGACGTCCGCGACCTCGGCCGGGACGACGGCGTCGTCGACCAGAAAACGTCCGTCGGGCGCGGTCTCGACACGGACGCGCCGATCGCCGACCTGCACCTCGTAGATCACCGCAGCGCCTCCTCGCGTCCCGCGCGCGACCAGGCTCCGTCGGGCGGTACGACCGGGCGTCGAGTCGCGCGCGCGCGAGTGGCGATCACCGCGACGAGAGCCGCGGCGGTGACCTGACCATCGTCCAGCGGGATCGCCGATCGCGGCGGCCAGTGCGTGTCGACGTAGCTCGTGTCGTATCTGCCGGACACGAAGTCGGGCTCGTCGAGCACGTGGGTGTGGAAGGGGACGCTCGTCGGGAGCCCGGCGACGACCGTCTCGCGCAGAGCGCGGCGAGCGCGCGCGAGCGCCTCCTTGCGATCCTCGCCATGCGCGATGACCTTCATCAGCAGCGGGTCGTAGTCGCTCGTCACCGTCAGCCCCGCGAAGAGACCGGAGTCGACGCGCACTCCCGGACCCGCCGGCTCGCGCAGGAGCGTGATGCGCCCCGTGGCTGGCACGAACCCGTGACGCGCGTCTTCGGCGGTAACGCGGCACTCGATCGCGGCGCCGCGCCGGTGGACGTCGGCCTGGGCGAACGGCAGCCGCTCCCCGGCGGCGATCCGCAGCTGAAGTTCGACGAGATCGAGGCCGGTGACGAGCTCGGTGACGGGATGCTCGACCTGTAGCCGTGTGTTCACCTCGAGGAACGAGAACGCGCCGGACGCGTCGACGAGGAACTCGACCGTGCCGGCGTTCCGGTAACCGGCGGCCCGGGCGACCTTCACCGCGGCCTCGCCGAGCCGCACCCGTAGGGCGTCGTCGACAGAGGGCGCGGGCGACTCCTCGATGAGCTTCTGATGACGGCGCTGGATCGAGCAGTCGCGCTCCCCGAGCCAGACGATCCCACCGTACGCATCGGCAAGGATCTGCATCTCGACATGCCGCGCGCGCTCGATGAGCTTCTCCACGAACAGCGCCGCGGTCCCGAACGCGCCCGCCGCCTCACCCGAGGCGACACGCCACGCGGGGGCGAGCTCGGCGGCCGACGCCACCGCGCGCATGCCCTTGCCACCGCCGCCGCCGGCGGCCTTCAGCATCACGGGGTAGCCGATCCGTTCCGCCTCGCGTTTCGCATGCTCGAGATCGCGCAGCGGCTCGAGCGTCCCCTCGGCGACGGGCACGCCGACGTCACGCGCGAGGCGGCGTGCGCCGGTCTTCTCCCCCAGCCTCCGCTGCACGTCGGCGGGCGGGCCGACGAAGATGAGCCCGGCGTCGTGTACGGCAGCGGCGAAGTCGGCGTTCTCCGCGAGAAAGCCGTATC
>DATEDV010000212.1:0-12211 GCA_035281485.1 Candidatus Limnocylindria bacterium
CCGCTGTCGTGGGATGCGCTGGTGCGCGCCTTGACCGCCGCGTCGAAAAGCCGGCTGGCCTAATACCGCGTTGCGGCGCGCGAGCCTAAGCGACGTGCGCGACGCGCCGCGGGCATTGGCGTCAGGCGCGACGCGACGCTAGCGCTCGGCGATCGGGATGTAGCGCTTCCCCGACGGCCCCGTGTACTCGGACTCGGGACGGATGAGTCGGTTGTCTCCGTGCTGCTCCATGATGTGCGCGCTCCAGCCCGCGATGCGGCCGAGCGCAAAGAGCGAAGTGCCGAGGTCCGCGGGGATGCCGAGGAAGGTGTACGTCGTCGCCGCGAAATAGTCGACGTTCACGACGCCGACCTTCGCGGCCGCGGCGGGTGACATCTTCGGTCGGCGCTCCTCGATGGCCTTCGCGACACGCTCCTGTATCTCGAAGTACGGCTTGCCCTTCCAGGTCTTCGCGAGCTCCATGGCAAATCTCCGCAGGTGCTTCGCACGCGGATCCTCCGTCACGTACACGCGGTGCCCGAACCCCGGGAACTTGTACTTCGACGCGATCGCCTTGTCGACGAACGTCTCGACGTGGTCCGGCGATCCGATCTCGTCGAGCACCTTCATCGTCCCGTCGGTCGCACCACCGTGCAGCGGTCCCTTGAGCGCCCCGAACGCCGCGGTCACCGCCGCGTGCATGTCCGCGTTGGTGCCGGCGACCACACGCGCGGTGAACGTGGATGCGTTCAGGCCGTGCTCGGCCTGGAGGATGAAGCACGTGTTCAGGATCTCGGCCGCGCGTGGATGACCCTCGTCGACGCCGGCCATGCGCGCGAAGTTCGCCGCATGACCGAGAGCGGGGTCGGGCGGGACGGGCTGCTCTCCGCGGCGCCGTCGCATGTAGGTCGCCAGGATCGTCGGCAGCTTCGCCGTGAGCCGGACGGCCTTCCGGTATTCGGCCTCCGATGAGTTGTCGCCCTCGGCCGGGTCCTCGAGGGCCGAGGCGGAGGCGACCGTCCGCAGGACGTCCATCGCCGTCCCGCTCTCGGACATCTCCTGGAGGATCTTGCGGAGGAACGGCGAGAGCGTGCGGTGTTTGGTGAGCTCCGCCTTGAAGTCGCGGAGCTGCTCCCGCGTGGGCAGGTCGCCGTTCAGCAGCAGGTAAGCGACTTCCTCGTACTCGGCCTTCGTCGCGAGCTCGTCGATCGAGTAGCCGCGGTAGACGAGGCTGTTGTCCTCGACCTTGCAGATCGCGGTCGTCGTCGCCACGACGCCTTCGAGGCCGCGCGTGGCGACCTTCGAGCGGCCCTCGTCGGTCACGCTCCCGAGTGTCGCATACCGGTGTCGGTCGCCCGAACGCGTGCTGGGCGCCGCTTGCGCCCCTTGATTGGTGGCACCACCGGGAGTACAGTCCCGACCGCAGGGTCAGTCGTCACTAAACCCTGTGGGGAGGACGAAACGGACGCGGCACGGCCGCGTTAGGGACCCTAAGGGGTGCCCGCCAGAAACTGAAAGCCCCTCATCCCACCCACCAGCGGAGGGCGGCGGCCATCGGGCCGGCGCCCTTTCGCTATCTTGGCCGGAGGACAGGTGAAGGCAGGAGCTTCGGTTCGGGCGCGCCGCCCCGGCGTACCCCGCGACACCTATCGCGGAGCGGCGCGCTCCGTCGGCATCGCTCCGCGGATCCGGCGCCGGACGGTCGCCCTCGACGTCGCCATCCTCGCCCTGGCCGGCGCGTTCCTGATCTTCTCCGGGCCGATCGTCGGCACGGCCGTGAGCGAGAACGTGCGGCAGATCACGGCCACCCTGAGCGAGTCGTTCGCCGCGAGCCTGGGTAGCGCGCAGATCGAGCTCCCGTCGAGCGGAACGGGGACCGTCGGCGGCTCGGAGCCCGTCGCGAGCGGCCTTCCCGACTTCACGCAGGAGCGCGAGCTTCAGCTGGCCGGGCGCGTGCCCTCCTTCGCCGTCGCGCCGGGCCGCAGCGTCGAGGTCGTCCTCAACGCCGCGGTCGCCGCGAACGCGCAGCTCGACGAGACCGGCGCCTTCAGCACGAAGCTCACGCTGCAGGACGGCGCGAACGCGATCGGGCTCACGCTGCTCGCCGGCACTGAGATCATCGCGCGCTCCGCCTACACCGTCGTCGTCGATCGCCAACCGCCGACGCTCGACCTGCTCGGCCCGGTGAGCGGCTCCACGGTGGACGGCCCGAACGTCGTCGTTCAGGGGAAGGCCGAGGTCGGTGCGACGGTGACGGTGAACGACCGGACGATCGTGCCGGGTCCGGACGGATCGTTCAGCGAATCCTTCACGCCGTCGGTCGGCCCCGTCGAGATCACCGTCGTCGCGCGCGACCGCGCCGGGAACGAGACGACCGCGAAGTCCAACATCGTCGTGCGCGCGCCGACCGCCGCCGCGACCGTCGTGAGCGTGACCCTCGAGAGGACGCGAGTCCGCCCGGGCGAGACCGTGGTGGCACAGATCCGCGTGACCGAGAACGGCGTCGCGCGGCCCGGCACGCGCGTGACGCTCTCGGTCGGCCTCATCACCATCGCAAGCTTCTTCACCGACGGTGCTGGTAACGCGCGATTCGGATTCGCCGCGCCGCCGAACGAGGGCGACGCCGCCGTGATCGTGTTCGCGGCGGGCGCGACAGGGAGGGCATCGCTCACCGTCGCGCGCTGAGCGACCCGGCGATACTGCGGCGGTGACCCCCGCGGATCTCGTTCTGTTCTCGCTGCTCGGCGGGACGGCCCTGCTCCTGTACGGCGTGCGCCTCGTCGGCGAAGGGCTGCAGCGCGCCGCTGGGACGCGGCTCCGACACGTGCTCTCGACGCTCACCGGCAACCGCCTGAAGGCGCTCGCGGTCGGCGCCGGCGTGACCGCGGTGCTGCAGTCGTCGAGCGCGACCACCGTGATGCTCGTCGGGTTCGCGTCCGCGGGACTGCTGTCGCTGCGACAGACCATCGGCGTGATCCTCGGCGCCGACGTCGGGACGACCTTGACGGTGCAGCTGCTCGCGTTCGATCTCCTGGCCGTCTCGCCGCTCGTCGTGTTCCTCGGCTGGCTGCTGTGGACGATCGGTCGCGGCACGCTCCGGTACATCGGGCAGGCCGTGATGGGATTCGGCTTCCTGTTCCTCGGAATGAAGCTCGTCTCCGACGGCACCGCTCCGCTGGCGAGCAGCGAGCTGTTCCGCGATCTGCTCGCGGCCCTCACCGGTCAGCCGCTCATCCTGCTCCTGGTCGCGGCGGTGTTCACCGCCCTGGTTCGGTCCAGCGCGGCCGTGATCGGCCTCGCGCTCTCGCTGGCGGCGAGCGGACTGATGCCCCTGTCGGGAGCGATCCCGATCATCTTCGGCGCGAACATCGGTACGGCGGCGACCGCGCTCTTCGCGTCGATCGGCCAGAACGCCGAGGCGCTCCGCGTCGCGGCGGCGCACGCGGCCTTCAAGATCCTCGGCGTCCTGCTGTTCATCCCGTTCGCGGGCGTGTTCGAGAGCCTCATCGCCCTCACCGCGCCCGACGTGCCGCGGCAGATCGCCAACGCGCACACGCTCTTCAACGTGATCCTCGCGGCGGTCTTCCTGCCGTTCACGCACCTCGCGGCGGATCTCTTCACGCGTCTGGTGCCCGATCGCGCGGTGCCCGCCACCGGCGCGATCTACCTGAACCCCCAGACGATCGACACACCCGCGGTCGCGCTGGGGCAGGCCCTCCGCGAGACGCTCAGGATGGGCGACGTCGTCCTTCAGTCGCTGCGGGACTCGCTGACGGTGCTCGAACGGAACGACGAGCGTCTGATGCGGGAGGTGATCGCACGCGACGACGTCATCGACCGTCTCGAGGAGGACATCAAACAGTTCCTCATCGGGCTCGGCCAGCAATCGCTCACCGAAGAGCAGGCCGAGCGCGAGACCGCGCTCATCTTCGTGATCGCGAATCTGGAGGAGATCGGCGACGTCGTTGAGAAGAACCTGATGGAGCTCGCGGCGAAGAAGATCGAAGGCCACCACGTCTTCAGCGGCCAGGGCTGGGCGGAGATACGCGAGCTGCACGTGAAGGTCGTCGAGAACCTCGAGCTCGCGATGTCGGCGCTGGCGTCACAGGATCCGTCCATCGCGGAGAAGATCATCCGCCACAAGGCCGTCGTGAACGTGCTCGAGCGTCAGCTGCGCCAGACGCACATCCACCGCCTGCACGAGGGCCTGCGCGAATCCATCGATACCTCGAGCATCCACCTCGACCTGCTCGCGAACCTGAAGCGCGCGAACTCGCTCGTCGCGGGCATCGCCTACGCGGTCCTCGGCCGGCACGCCGTGAAGGACGCCGAGGAATGAACGTGCGGTGAGCGGCCGCGCGTTCGTGGGGACGTCGGGCTGGTCGTACACGTCCTGGCGCCCGAAGTTCTATCCCGAGGGGACGAAGCGCGGCGACTTCCTGCGCTACTACGCGACCCGTTTCAGCACGATCGAGATCAACTACACCTTCAACCATCTTCCGACCGAGAAGGGCGTCGCGGTGTGGACCGCGTCGACGTCGGAGGACTTCGTCTTCGCGCTCAAGGCGTCGCAGCAGATCACCCACCGCAAGCAGCTGCGTGAACCGGCGGAGACGCTGCCCATATTCTTCGAGCGGGCGCGCCTGCTCGGTGCGCGCCTCGGTCCGATCCTCTTCCAGACACCGCCCTGGGTGCGGCGTGACGACGACCGGCTCGCGATGTTCCTCGCGGCACTGCCGCGCGATGTGCGCTGCGGCCTCGAGGTGCGCGACGCCTCGTGGTACGTGCCCGAGGTCTACGAGCTCCTGCGCACGGCGAACGTCGCCCTCGTGCATGCCGAGGGCGAGAAGGCGCCGTCGCCCGTCGAGACGCTGGGCACGACAGCGGATTTCACCTACGCCCGACTCCGCGACCGGAGCGGCTACACCAAGGCGGCCGTCGACGGGTGGGCTGCCCGCCTGCGCCGGCTTCTTGACGCCGGAGCCGACGTCTACGCGTACTTCCGCCACGACGAGGACGGCTCGAACGCGCTGTCCGCGGAGCGACTGCGACGCGCGATCTCATAACGACGGTCGCGATCGCGGGCGGCCTCCTCTTCATGCTGTCGGCGCAGGTCGCGCAGCGGCGCGCCGTGCCGCGGCGCGGGGACACCGTGCGCACCGCCGGCGGCTTTGCCGCCGTCGTCCCGTACTTCTTCTGGGTGCCGTACGCCGTGATCGCACTGCGGCCCGGGCCGGAGATCGCCGTGCCCGACGTCCTGCGGTGGGTCGGCCTCGCCGGCGGCGTCGCCGGTGTCGCGCTGTCGCTCTGGTCGATCGCCGCGCTGGGTCGTCATTACGACCTCGTCCTCGAGGTCCACGCCGATCACGAGCTGGTCCGGCGCGGTCCGTACGCGGTCGTGCGGCACCCCGTGTACACGGGCCTGGCGATCCATTTCGCCGGTCTGTGCCTGGCGACCGGGAACCTGCTGCTCATCGCCGGGACGCTGCTCGTCTCGTTCCCGTCCTTCTACCTGCGGGCGCGCGCCGAGGAGGAGCTGCTGCGCGAGCGCTTCGGCGCGGAGTACGAGCGCTACGCCCGGGAGGTCCCAATGCTTGTGCCCTTGCTTTAGCCTTGCGGCCAGGGGAGCTAGCTCACGCGTTGGAGGGAAAGGTGAACTGGCTCGCCATCATCCTCGCGACCATCGCGAACATGGTCATCGGCTTCCTCTGGTACGGGACCTGGGCCTTCGGCAAGAGCTGGATGTCGCTCTCGGGACGCCAGATGGGCGAGGGCATGAACCCGGGTCCGCTGTACGCACTCACGATCGTCGCCGCGCTCGTCCAGGCGATCGCCATGTCGTGGTTCGTCGGCGAGACCGGCGCGACCAGCGGCTCGGCCGGGGCGCTGGTCGGCCTGTTCGCTGGGCTGGGTCTCGTCGCCACGTCGATGTTCGCCAACGTGCTCTTCGCCGGGAACCATCCACGCCTCTTCGCGATCACCGCCGGCTACGCGGTGCTCGTGCTCGTGGTCCAGGGGATGATCATCGGATTCCTCGGCGGGGCCTGATCGGCTAGCGGCCTTCGGGAACGTCAGCGGCGACGCAGACCTGCCGTGATGTGCAGGATCTCCGGACCGCTGACCCCGAAGCGCCGCAGCGCATGGACGGTCAGCTCGATGGCGATCTCGCGTTCACCGAGGACGGGTTCGGTCCGCTCGTCGCGCAGGTGCCGCCACTCTTCCTCGCTGTGCGTGCGCACGACGATGTCGAGCTCGGGCCGCAGCTGACGCGCGACGGCGACGATCCGACGTGTGGCCGCGAGATCCGATATCGCGATCACGAGGACACGCGCCCGGTCGAGCCCGAGGTGGGTCAGCAGCGCCGGGTTCGCCGCGTCGCCGTATATCGCGTCGGTCCCGGCGCGGCGCAGGCCCTCGACCTTCCGCCGGTCGAGGTCCACCACGACCACGCTGAAGCCGCGCTTCTGCAGCGCCTCCGCGACGACGCTCCCGACCCGTCCGTAGCCGCACAGGACCGCGAAACCGCGCCGTTCGGGGGCGTGCTCGACGTCCGCGACGAAGGTCGGCCCTCTGGCCGCCAGCCTCTCGGCGAGGGCTGACCGTCGCAGCCATTGCTCGATGGGGTCGAGCGCGCGGAAGAGGAACGAGTTGAGCGTGATCGTGAGGATCGCGACGGCCAGGATGAGATTGTGGCCCGCCGGCGTGGTGAGACCCAGCCGCAGACCGAGGTCCGACAGGAGGAACGAGAACTCCCCGATCTGAGCGAGGCCCACCGCGACGACGAGGCCGGTGCGCAGCGAGTAGCCGAGGATCAACACGATCGCGAGGGCCACAAGACCGTTGCAGATGACGATGATGCCGACGACCGCCGCGATGGCGAGCGGCGCCGCGAGCAGGAACGTGGGATCGAACAGCATCCCGACCGACACGAAGAACAGCACCGCGAACGCGTCGCGCAGCGGGAGCGCCTGCGCCGCCGCCTCGTGGCTCAGGTCCGACTCGCTGATCGCCGCACCGGCCAGGAACGCACCCAGGGCGAACGAGACGCCGAAGATCTGCGCGGACCCGAAGGCCAGGCCGAAGGCGAGAGCCAGGACGCACAGGGTGAACAGCTCGCGCGAGCCCGACCGCGCGACGTGCTCGAGAAGCCACGGAATGAGCCGCACGCCCACCAGGAACATCAGCAGGCCCAGGGCGATGACGCGCAGCACCGTGAGTCCGAGCGTCAGGGCTAGCGACTCGGCGCTGGGCGCGCTGCCCTCCCCGACCACCGCGATCGCCGGCAGCAGGACGAGGACGACGACGATGAACAGGTCCTGGACGATGAGCCAGCCCACCGCGACGCGGCCGTGGACGGAGTCGATCAGGCCGCGCTCGAGGAGGCTCCGGAAGAGCACCACGGTGCTCGCGACCGACGCGGCGAGACCGATGATGACGGCCGACCCGAGGTCGAAGCCGAGCAGCACGGAGGCCCCGAATGCCAGCGCCGTCGTCACCGCGATCTGCACCAGTGCGCCCGGCACGGCGATGCGCCGGACGGCCATCAGGTCGCGGAGCGAGAAGTGGATCCCGACGCCGAACATCAGAAGGATCACGCCGAGCTCCGCGAGCTGACGGGCCAGTGCCGGATCGGCGACGAACCCGGGCGTGAAGGGACCGATGGCGATCCCGGCGACGAGATATCCCACCAGCGGCGGCAGCCCCAGGCGGACCGCGACGAACCCGCCCACGACGGCGAAGCCCAGCGCGAACGCGATGGTCGCGATGAGCCCGGCCTCGTGCTGCATCGTTCAACTCCCCAGCTGAGCACGCGCGTCGGGTCAGGACCGTCGCGGGATCGTGAGATCGAGAGGCGCGCCGCGCCAGATGATAGGTCGGTCGGCTGCCGCTAGCTGTGCTGCACGTGCCAATCGATGGGGAGGATGTGCACCCAGGTCTGCCCGGGCGACAGATAGATCTTCTGCCCGTAGAGGTTGGTGAAGACGAACGGGTCGTTGTACGTCGCGCGTGACCAGATCCCGTCCTGGCGACGGCCGTCGCGGAAGATGCTCGCCTTACCGGTGCCGGTCAGGCGCATGTCGAGGCTCGCGGCGCCGCCGGCATCGTCGCGGACCTCGGTCGCCCAGATGTCGGTGTTGATGACGACGATGTTGCGCGCCGCGATCTCCTGGCCGTTCATGCCGTCGACCTCGCGCCGGTAGTTCAGCGCGTTGCTCGCGCTCTGGAAGCGGGCGTAGGTGCGCGATCCGGCGTCGTACTCGTAGCGGACACGCGCGTCCAGCCGGTACGGGATCAGCAAGCGGTCCGCGGGGACGCTCCCCAGGAAGCCGCCCGCCGTGTCGGAGTGCTGGGCGGAGAGGAGGAAGTCCCAGCGCGGAACATTCACGGCACCGCCGCCCCCGACCTCTTCCGTCGCTTCACGCAGCGACTGAGAGGAGGTGAAGAGGTTGTGCGGCGCCACGCGGCCGTCGACGTTCGTGCGATAGAAGTTGCGCCCCTGTCCGAGCTGCGGCGACACCCCCACGTACGCGCCGCTCTCGATGTCCTCGCGGACCAGACGCTCCATGAGCTGCGACGCGCCCGAGAAGACGAGCGAGCCGCGCACCATCGGGGTCGTGTAGCGGTCGGAGAAGCGCACGCTGCGGACCGCGCCGATCGTGTCGGGATCCTGCGAGTGGAAGTACGCCGCGAGGCGCGTGATGAATCCCTCCACCAGGAGCTCCCAGACCTGGTCCGCCTGGCTGATGCCGTAGTGCGGTCGCGCATTCGGCGCGTTGTCGATCTTCACGGCGAGCGGGCGGCGCTGTGGACTCGGTCCGCCCGCGGTGAACGGCATCCCGTTCAGCGGCCAGCAGCGCACGCAGCCGACGAGCTTCTGCACCTCGTTCGCCGGTGTGACCCAGCTGTCCGCCTGGAACGTGAGCGCGCCGGTGCCCGCGTTGCTGAGCGCGCCGACGTGCGTCGTCCCGTCCTCGTACGCCGAGAGCGTCGCCGCGTCGGCCCTGCCGTCATTGTTCCAGTCGCCCGCGGCGAAGCGCGTCGCGCTCCAGGTCAGCGCGGTCGGGTCGAACATCGCCATGCCGGTCGTGTCGCGCAGCGCGAAGCGCGAGGCCGCCGACATGAGATGGACGCGCGTGCTGCCGTCGGCGTGCGCGTACAGCGCGAGGATGTCGGTCCGCTTGTCGCCGTCGACGTCGCCGGTGGCCCACTTCGCACGGCCGACGTCGAAGGTGCCGGTGGGCGGCGTCCAGATCTCGGCGAAGCCGCTCTTCGGCGGGTTGGCGAGCGGGGACGGATCGAAGATCTGGACGGTGATCTGCGCATTGCCGAGCTGGTAGATCAGCGCGATCTGCTCGACGCCTTCGCTCCGTGTGAAGTGACCGGTGAGCCAGCGCGCCTTCGCGGGGTCGATCTGTCCGGGAGCCGATGCGTAGGCCGGGCCGTCGCCCGCGTAGAACAGGCCCGACCCGGTCGCGATGAGATACAGGAACACGAGCTGCGAGTTGCCCAGCAGATAGGGGATCAGCAGACCCGTCCTGCCCATCCCATCCCACACGCCGGCGAGGGGCGCGTGGGCCTTGTGCCAGTCGAGCATCGCGTGCCGCCACCAGCCGCCGCTGCCGGTGAACGTGAAGCTCGTTCCGCTGGACAGCCACACGAGCAGCCGCACGCTGAGGTTGCCGTCGTTGTAGAGGACCGCGATGTCGGTCTTCCTGTCGCCGTTCAGATCGACCGCGACCGGCTTCATGCTCGAGAGGTCGAAGGTGTTGGGACCGGAGACGAACCACTGCGCATGCGTGAACTTCCCGTCGGCCTCGCGTCGCAGCACGACGATCCGCAGGCCGAAGTCGTCGTTCGGGTCGTAGAGCGCCGCGATCTGCTGGGAGCCGTCGCCCACGAAGTCGCCGACGAGAGTGAACCCGTCCGCGAGCGTCTGTGCGGCTGCACTGCCGCCTCGCGTCAGCCCCGGAACGGCGGTGATCGAGAGCACGACGGAGAGGGCGAGGGCGAGAAGCCTCACAAGCGCCAGAACGTCCGATCCAGCCGGTACGTGACGGCCCCGGTCAGGAGCGCGGGCCCGCCGAGCGCCTCATCCGCGGAGCGCGGCCTTCACCAGACCTGGGATCTCGCTCGGCGCGTTCGCGACCGGGATCCCGGCGGCCTCGAACGCCTTGACCTTCGATTCCGCGGTGCCCTGCTTGCCCGACACGATCGCGCCGGCGTGGCCCATGCGCTTGCCCGGCGGCGCGGAGCGGCCTGCGATGAACGCCACCGCCGGTTTCTTTGCGTTGGCGCGCATGTACTCGGCGGCGCTCTCCTCGGCGCTGCCGCCGATCTCACCGACGATCACGATCACCTCGGTGGCCGGGTCCTCGTTGAGCAGCCGCACCGCGCTGGGCGTGGGCAGTCCGATGACCGGATCGCCACCGATGCCGAGGCAGGTGGATTGACCGAGCCCGGCGCGGCTGAGCAGGTCCGCGATCTCGTACGTGAGCGTGCCGCTGCGCGACACGAAGCCCACGGTGCCCGGCGTGAAGTTCTCGGCCGGCATGATCCCGATCTTGCACTCGCCCGGCGTGATCGCGCCGGGGCAGTTCGGGCCGATGAGCGTCGTCGCGGACCGATCGAGCACCGACGCGACCTTGAGCATGTCCTGCACCGGAGTGCCCTCGGTGATCACGACGACCAGTCCGAGCTCCGCATCGAGGGCCTCGAGCATCGCGTCCATCGCCGCGGGTGCCGGCACGAAGATGATCGACGCGTTCGCGCCGGTCTCGGACTCGGCGCGCGCCACCGTGTCGAAGATCGGGAAGCCCTCGCGCGTCGTCCCGCCGGCGCCCGGCACCACGCCGCCGACGACCTTCGTGCCGTACTCGCGCATGCGCGTCGCGTGGAACGTGCCCTCACGGCCCATGCCCTGCACCAGCACGCGCGTGTCCCGGCCGAGCAAGACGCTCATGCGGCGAGTCTCACCGCTTCCGCCGCCGCTTCGTCCATCGTCGCGCGCGAGACGAGCTTCGCGCCCTCGAGCAGCCTGCGACCGGCCTCGGCCTCGGTCCCCGAGAGACGGATCACGAGCGGAACGTGCGGCGGGTGAGTGGTGAGCACGTCGAGGATGCCCTTCGCGACCTCGTCGCCGCGCGTGATGCCGCCGAAGATGTTGATGAGGACGCTCTTCACCTTGGGGTTCGCGAGCACGATCTCGAGCGCGGAGCGCACCACCGACTCCTTCGCACCGCCGCCGACGTCGAGGAAGTTCGCGGCCCTGCCGCCGGCGCGCTGGACCGCGTCGAGCGTCGCCATCACCAGGCCGGCGCCGTTGCCGATGATCCCGACGTCGCCGTCCAGCTGCACGTAGCTGAAACCGAGAGCCCGCGCGCGCTCCTCGACCTCCTCGTCGGGTGCGATCTCTTTCCAATCCCGCAGCTCGGTCTGGCGGAAGAGCGCGTTGTCGTCGATGTCGAGCTTCGCGTCGCCCGCCAGCAGCGAGCCATCCGTCTGGATGAAGAGCGGATTGATCTCGACGAGCATCGCGTCCGTGCGCGCGTAGACACCGAAGAGCCGCGTCGCGATGTCGGCGACAGCGGAACGCTGGGCGGCGGGCACGTCCGCGTCGAAGCAGAGCGCTCGCGCCTGATAGGGGAGCAGGCCGACGAGGTGGTCCGGCCATCCGCGTGCGATGCGCTCGGGGGTCTCCTCCGCCACCTGCTCGATGTCCATCCCGCCCACCGTCGACAGCATCACCACCGGACGGCGGCGGTCGCGGTCGAGCGTGATCCCGAGGAAGAGCTCGCTCGCGACGTTGGCGGCCCGCTCGACGAGGACCTTCCGGACTCGCAGTCCTTTTATCTGCATGTGCAGGATCGTCGAGGCATGCTCGCGCGCCTCGGCCGGCGTCTTCGCCAGCTTGATGCCGCCCGCCTTGCCGCGCCCGCCGGCGTGCACCTGCGCCTTCACCGCGACGGTGCCGCCGATCGCGCGGGCGGCAGCCTCGGCCTCCTCATGCGTCGTCGCGAGACGACCTTCGGGGAGCGGGATGCCGGCGCGCGCGAGCAGCTGCTTGGCCTGGTACTCGTGGAGCTTCACTGAGGTCGGGCCGAGGATATCGTCGCGAACGGTGAGACGCGTTTCCGTCGTCGGCACGACCGGCAGCGGCAAGACGACGTTCGCGCGGCGCCTCGCCGAGCGCATGGGCGTGCCGCACATCGAATGCGACGCGCTTGCCTGGGGA
>DATEDV010000213.1:0-2091 GCA_035281485.1 Candidatus Limnocylindria bacterium
CGACGTGTCGGACATCGATTTCTCGCTGACGCCCGGCGTCGTCCTGCGCGGTACGGTGCGCGCCGGCGGCGTCGCGATCGAGGACGCCCAGGTCTGCATCCGGACGCTTGCCGCTCCGATCGGATGGCAATGCGAGCGCACCGACAAGCACGGTGCCTACAGCGCGCTGCGCGTGCCCGGCGAGTACTGGATCTGGGCGCTGCCGCCCGACCGCGTGCGTGCCGTCGGCCTCTGGTACGACGGCGTGCTCGAGGGCTTCGAGGCGACGCCGTTCGCGCTCACATCGGACCGGACGCTCGACCTCTCGCTGCCGAGCGGCCCCCAGATCCGCGGCCGCGTGCGCAACGAGAGCGGCGAGCCGGTCCCTGACGTTCTCGTCTGTGTCGACACTGCGTTCACGACGGGTCGCATCTGCCGGCCGAGCGGGTTCGACGGCTCATACGTCATCACGACGCGCCCGCGCACGTACATCATCAACGTCGTCCCGCCCGCGGGTAGCGGCTACATCGCGGAGTACTGGGATCACAAGCGAAACTGGGTCGAGGCCGATGAGGTGCAGATCGGCGCCGGCGGTGCCGAGGTGGATCTCGTGCTGCGGCGCGGCGTGATCGTGAAAGGCACCGTGAAGGACAAGCGTGGCGTGCCGGCGGTGGGCGCCACGATCAACTTCGGCGACCCCCGGATCGTCGACTTCGCCGGCGCCACGGACGGCGCCGGGGCCTTCGAGGTCGCCGTGCTCCCGGGGAAGTACCACGTCGATGTCTTCCCGCCGCGGTTCCCGGGGAATCTCGTCGGCCGCGAGATGGAGATCGACGCCCCCGGCTCGGTCGAGATCGACATCGTGCTCGAGGACGTGGCGCCCTGAGGTTCGGCGCGCCAAGCAGCGCGCGAGCCGCACGCGTACATTTGGGTCGCGCCCCGCCGATTTGCGTCCTGGGGCAGCCCTCCGTAGGTCCAAGGAGTCATCAGTGTTCGGTCGTCTGTTGAAGCCCTCAGTCCTCGTGCACGCGCACTGCGACATCCCGTGCGGAATCTACGACCCCACGGCGGCGAAGATCGCCGCGGACACGGTCGCGAAGATGGTCGAGAAGATCGGCCAGCTCCAGCCGAACGCGACCGACGCGACCACTCGCGGGAACTTCGTTCGCATGATCCAGGTGAAGGAAGAGCACGCACAGCTCTGCAAGAAGGAGCTGGAGATCCTCTGGAGCGACTACTTCAAGCCCGAGCATCTCGAAAAGTTCCCCAAGCTCCACGACACGTTCTGGAAGGCGGTCAAGCTCTGCTCGAAGAACAAGCAGAACGTCGATGCCGCCGCCGCCGCCGAATTGCAGGGAGCGGTGAAAGAGATCAGCGACATGTTCTGGTCGACCAAGAAGTGAGACGCGGCCCCTGGCGCGTGGCCGTCGCCGGTCACAGCATGGAACCGTCGCTGCGGGAGGGTGATTGGCTCCTGGTGCTCCCGCCGCGTCGTCAGCCACGCATCGGTGAGGTCGTCGTGCTGCGCGATCCGCGCGACGCGTCGCGCCTTCTGCTCAAGCGCGTCGCGGCTGTGCATGACGGCGAGGTCACCGTGATGGGAGATCGTCGCGACCACTCGACCGACAGCCGCTACTTCGGGGACGTGCCGCTCACCGACGTCGTCGGACGCGCGGCGTTCCGCTACAAGCCGCTCGCTCGCGCTGGTCGCGTCCGCAGCTGATGGCCGACGTCAGCTGCGTGCGTTGTGGCCAGACGCGCGCGGGCGCCGGACGCGTGCTGCCCGGCGACATCGGCGACGAGATCGAGCGGCGCGTGTGCGCGCAGTGCTGGTCCGAATGGCTGGCGCAGCAGATCCGCGTGATCAATCACTACGGACTTCGACCGGCGCTCCGTGAGGATCGCGACAAGCTCTACGACTTCACGAGAGAGTTCTTGGGTTTAGAGCCGGCCTCACGAGAGCGCTGACTTCGGTCGGGGTGGTGGGATTTGAACCCACGAATCTCAACTCCCCCAGAGTTGCGCCTTAGACCGGACTAGGCCACACCCCGAGACACCGCTAAGTGTATCGCCGGCTCGGGTCTTTGAATCGTCGCGGCGCAATACCACGTG
>DATEDV010000214.1:0-3269 GCA_035281485.1 Candidatus Limnocylindria bacterium
TCGTCGATGTCCAGCAAGCTCTTCGCGTCGGACGGTTCGCAGGTCGCGACCTTGCACGGCGAGATCAACCGCGACCCGGTGCCGTTATCGCGGATCCCACGCCAGCTGCAGGAGGCGGCGATCGCGATCGAGGATCGCCGCTTCTACCAGCACGGCGCGGTCGACATCCGCGGCACCGCCCGAGCCCTGCTCCATAACATCTCGTCCGGCGAACAGCAGGGCGGCTCGACGATCACGCAGCAGCTCGCGAAGAACCTCTACTTCCACGGCCGGCCGCGGACGATCTGGCGCAAGGGGGCCGAGGCGATCCTCGCCGTCGGGCTCGAACGCGTGTCGTCCAAAGACCAGATCCTGCAGGCGTACCTCAACACGGCGTACTTCGGACGCGGTGCATACGGCGTCCAGACCGCCGCGCGCTCGTACTTCCGCAAGGACGTCTCGAAGCTGACGCTCGCCGAAAGCGCGTTCCTCGCCGGCTTGATCCATACACCCGCGCGCTACGACTTCACGACGACCGACGCACCGGACGTCCAGCGGTCGCGCAAGGTGGCCGCGACCGACCGGCGCAACGTCGTGCTCGACGCGATGGCGGCGGCGCGGCGTATCTCGCGCGAAGAGGCGGCGCGGGCCAAGGCGGAGCCGGTCGACATCGAGCCCCCGCGCGACCCGCGCTGGAAGCATCCGTACTTCGTCGACGCCGTCCTGCGCGAGCTCGGCGTGCTGCGCAACCGCGGCGATGCGGCTCCCGATCCGCGCTTCGACGTCCTCGGGACGACGCACGCGGATCGCGCCGATGCCGTCTACCGCAAGGGTCTTCGGATCACGACGACGCTCGACCGGGACATCCAGGAGAACGCGGAGGACGCCATCTCCGAGCAGCTCCCGGAGGGCGTCCTACCCAAGCTCTCCGCCGCTCTCGTGTCGGTGCAGCCGGGGACGGGTGCCGTCCGTGCGCTCGTCGGCGGACGCGACTACTACCCGAAGGGCTGCGACGACGTGTCCGACGCATCCTCACAACCCGCCGCGTGCCGGCACGCCAAGGTGAACCTCGCGCTCGGCTCCCTGGCCGGCGGCAGCGGACGTCAGCCCGGCTCGTCCTTCAAGCCGATCGTCCTCGCTGCGGCACTCGAGGAAGGGTTGTCGCTCCGCCAGCAGCTCGACGGCTCACCGTTCACCTACCACTACGGCGAGCAAGCCGAGTGGAAGGTCGCGAACTACGAGAACTCCGCCGGCGGGACGATGGACGTCATCGACGCGACGGTCCGATCGGTGAACGCAGCGTATGCGCGCCTCGAGATCCAGTTCCTCGGCGACGGCGTCGGGACGAAGGGGAGCGCGAAGGTCGCGCGGGTCGCGCGCAAGCTCGGGATCTCATTGCCGACGTCCGACGAGCTCAAGGACCGGTGCGGCGAGAGCTACAACCGCAACGGCGGGTGCACACCGGCAGACAACGTGCCGGCGATCGCTCTGGGGGCGAAAGAGGTGTCGCCGATCGATATGGCCGGCGCGTACGCGACGTTCGCGAACGACGGTGTGTATGCACGCCCAACGCTCATCGCGAAGATCACCGACGCGGACGGGAAGGTGATCTACCGCGCCGAGCCGGACACGCACCGCGCGGTGTCGTCGGAAACGGCGCGCGGCGTGTCACACGTCCTGCAGCAGGTCGTTCAGCGCGGGACGGGTCGCTCCGCCGCGCTCGATCGCGCGGTCGCGGGAAAGACGGGAACCTCACAGGAGTGGCGGGACGCATGGTTCGACGGGTACATCCCGCAGCTCGCGACCGTCACCTGGGTCGGGAACCCGGTTCCGGTGCAGTCAGGCGGTCGGTGGACGGTGGAGTCGATGACGCCGTCGAACGGCTACCCGACGCGGATCGTCGGCGGCTCCTTCCCGGCCCGCATCTGGCATGCCGCGATGCAGCCGTCCGTCGACAAGCTGGACGTCCGCGACTTCCCCGACGCGCCGAGCTCGCTGTTCGGGCCCAGCAAGGCGCTGAAGAAGTTCAAGGGCGAGGAGAAGGACGCGCCCGAGATCTCCGATCTGGCGGGCCTCATCCGGCTCGAGCGCTCCGGCCGGCGCGTGGTCGTCCATCGGGGCTGTCCGCCGAACGGCAGCGGCGGCAACGGGATCCACGTCTGGAAGCAGGAGGAGCGGGGCGGCGAGACGCACGTCTGGCGCAGCCGCGCCGTCTGCTGACCCCGAGTTGCAGCGGCGTTGCGCCGCGCCTGAATCGGTACTTCTACCTGGACCGATAGTCCCAGCGGGCCCACTATCCACAGGGCAGCAACCGAACGGCCTGAGGTTGGGGGACGACATGGCCGGGGATGAGGGAAGGCACTTCGCGCGGACGCTGGAGCGGCGGGTGTGGCGCTTCGCGATCCTGGCGAACCTGCTCGGCGCCGGCGTCGCGGTCGTCAACTCCGTGCTCTGGGGGCCGATCTTCGTCACCGATCGTCCGGCCGGCACACCCATCGCACAGACGATGGCCATCGCGCTCGGCTACATCGCGCTCGCGACGGCGATCAGCCCGGTCCAGGTCCGGCGGCAGTTCCGGCTGGTCCGCCGGTGGCTGACAGGGGAACGCCCTCCGACCGATGAGGAACGCGCAGCGGCGCTGCGCCTCCCAGCCGTCGCCGCCGTCAACGGGGTTCTTTGGTGGATCGGATCGGCGGTGCTGCTGGCCGTCCTCGAGCGGACGATCCTCGGCCCCCGGTTCCCGCTGATCAAGGCCGAGTGCGGGATCATCGCGTGCGCGACGACCGCCGCCGCGCTGACGTACCTGCTCGTCGAGCGCGTGATGCGTCCGCTGTACGCGGTGCTCCTCGCGAACGGCGGCCAGCGACCGCAGGTGCGCATGGGCGTCACGGCGAGGCTCGTCCTCGTGTGGGCGATGGTGTCCGCCGCTCCGCTGTTCGGGATCGCCGTCTACTTCATCGGCCTCGACCCGGCGCAGCGCCTCGAGGCGCCGCCGGTGCTCGTCGTGACGTGCGTGCTCGCGATCATCAGCGGTCTCGTCGTCATGCTGCCGGCCGCGCGGTCGATCGCCGACCCGTTGCGCGAGATCCGCGAAGCGCTCGCGCGCGTCGAGTCCGGCGACCTCGACCTCGAGCTCGACGTGGACGACACCGGCGAGGTCGGCCTCGTCCAGAGCGGCTTCAACCGGATGGTCGCGGGCCTCCGCGATCGCGAACGCGTGCGAGAGCTCTTCGGACGCCACGTCGGTACCCAGGTCGTCGAACAGGCGATGCGCGGCGTGAACCGTCTGG
>DATEDV010000215.1:0-6137 GCA_035281485.1 Candidatus Limnocylindria bacterium
AGAGCTCGCGCTCCTCGGGCACGAAGACGTGCACGACGACGTCGCTGAGATCGATGAGGATCCAGCGTCCGCCGCTGTAGCCCTCGACGCCGAATGGCTGCAGTCCCGCTGCCTTCGCCTTCTCGACGATCCCATCGGCGATCGCCTGCGCCTGCCGCTCGCCGCGACCGGTGCAGATCACGAACAGGTCGGCGATCGTCGTCACCTCTGAGACGTTCAGCACCAGGATGTCCTCGGCCTTCTTGTCGCTGGCCGCTTCGACGACGAGGTCGGCGAGGGCGCGCGGTGGAAGGTCGGCGCGTGCGGATGCGGTCATCTATAGAGACCGCGCTTGGTGATGTGCTCCCACACTGCGTCAGGAACAAGGTACCGCAGTGACCTGCCGCGAGCGACGCGGGCGCGCAGCTCGCGCGAGCTGATGTCGAGCTTCGGCGCATCGAACGGGCGCGCACCGTAGGTCGGGTCGGTCTCGGGGGCACCCGGTCGTTCGGCGACGAGGATCGTCGCGAGCTCGCGGATGCGGTCCGGCCTCCGCCAGCGCGCCAGGTCGGCGAGTGCGTCCCCACCGAGGATGAGGAACAGCTCGCCCTCGCCGCGCAGGGCCTCCAGCGTATCGACCGTGTAGGAAACGCCGTCGCGGTCGAGCTCGACGCGCGACAGCGCGAATCGAGGCTCGTTCGCGATCGCACGTTCGAGCATCGTCACGCGGTCGGCGACGCTCGCGACGGGGTCACGATCCTTCAGCGGCGAACGCCGAGCCGGGATGAACAGCACACGGTCCAGCGGTACGGACTCGAGCGCCGCGAGCGCGATCCCGAGATGGCCGACATGCACCGGATCGAAGGTCCCACCGAACACGCCGACACGCAGCTTCACCGTTTCTTCTTCGCGGCGGGGGCCGCGATCGGCTGCGGTGCATCGGTCCAATCGAGCTCGAGCTTCCCGATGCGCACGGTGTCGCCGTCCTTGACGCCGAGCGACCGCAGCTTGCCCTCGACGCCCGAGCGCAGCAGGAGGCGATGGAAGTACGCCGACGCCTCCGGGCTGTCCCAATCGATCCCGGTCGCCAGACGCTCCAGCCGGTCGCCGCGGACCCGATACGCCTCGCCCTCGCGCGTCACCTTCACATCACGGGCGCCGCCCGCGAAAACGATGCGGCGCTCGGCCGGCGCCGGCGCTTCGACGCGCGGGCGCGGGGCGCACAGGGCGAAGATGCGCTTGTTCAGTCGATCTACGCCTTCGCCGCTCGCCGCCGAGACGGCGATGGACTCCCGTCCCTCCGCCTCGAGCGCCTCGACGATCCCCGGCACGGCGTCTCGCGCCTCGCCGAGGTCGATCTTGTTCAGCGCGAACAGCTCGGGAAGCTCATCCAGGGCGTGTCCGTACGCCGCTATCTCCGCGTCGATGGTCGCGATCGCGGCGAGCGGATCGGGGAGCGACGCATCGACGACGTGCACGACGAGGCGCGTGCGTTCGATGTGCCGCAGGAACTCCTCGCCCAGTCCCGCTCCTCTGCTCGCGCCCTCGATGAGACCGGGGATATCCGCGATCACGAGCTCGCGCTCGTCGAGGCGCGCGACGCCGAGATTCGGGGTCAGGGTCGTGAACGGATAGTCCGCGATCTTGGGCCGGGCGCGCGTGAGCGCGGCGAGCAGACTCGATTTGCCGGCGTTCGGCAGTCCGATGAGACCGACGTCGGCGATGAGACGCAGCTCGAGCTCGAGCTCGCGCCGCTCGCCGGGCTGTCCGTCCTCCGCGATACGCGGTACACGCCGTGTGCTCGAGGCAAAGCGTGCGTTCCCACGACCACCCTTACCGCCTTGCGCGACGACGATCTCCTGCCCCTGCGCGACAAGGTCCGCGACGATCTCGCCGGTCGCGCTGTCCTTGACCGTCGTCCCCGGCGGGACGCGCAGGATGAGATCGCCGCCGGCCTTGCCGGATTTGTTCGAGCCGCCACCCGCGGCGCCATCGACCGCGGCGTGCACGCGCTGATTCCGATAGTCGCCCAGCGAGGCGAGCTGATCGTCGACGCGCAGAATGACGTCACCACCGCGTCCACCATCGCCGCCGTCCGGTCCGCCACGCGGCACGTGCGCTTCCCGGCGGAACGAGATCACTCCCTTGCCGCCGTCACCCGCACGTATCCGCACGCGCGCGCGATCGAGGAACACCTAGATCCTCGCGAGCGGCCGGACGAACGATCCGACGCGAAGATGTGGGAGGTCTTCGCGCAGACGTTCGAGCGAGCGAGCAATACCGGCGCGCGGCTGCGGACCTTTCACCGAAGCGAGCGCGCGAAGCGGATCCGCCGCAAGATCGCGCAGCAGGACGGCGCTTCCCTCGGGGAGATCGCCGGCGAGCCCGACGAGCGCATCGAGCTCGTCGGTACGGTCGAAGAGTCCTGGGAGCACCGGGATGAGGAGGCTGGTCGCGAGCCGCTGTTCGGCGGCGACGCGCACGGACGCGCGCACGTCCGACAGTCGATACCCGTCGGGACGGTGGAGCGCTTCGTATGTGTTCGCACGTGCCGACACGAGACGGATGGTCACCGCGTCCAATCCCGCTGCGGCCAGGCGGCGCAACGCCGCTGGCGCCGAGCCATTCGTCTCGAGGTGGATCGTGCCCGATCGAGTCGTCCCGCGGATCAGACCGATCGCCTCCTCGACGACGCGCGACGCCAGCAGCGGCTCACCCTCACACGCCCGTCCGAACGATACGAGCGCGCCGCCCGCGCCGATGTGCTCCGTCGCCACCGCGGAGATCTCCTCGGGTGTCGCGTGAAAGGCGGCGGGCTCGTGCGGGTCGGCTTCGCCGTCGAGGCGGAGCGCGATGGCATCGATCGGATGCTCGTTCGCCGGCGCGGCGATCGGGAGCGCGCACTCCCACCGGCGGAAGAACGCGTTCGCCGCGGCGTGGCACCCGTACTCGCGCGCACATCGCGCCAGCTGGCGCACGAGGCGATCTCCGGGTCGCGACCGCAGCGCCTCGTTGACCCTGGCCGCGATGTCGGCCTTCGGGTACGCGTCGACGGCATGCGTCGGGTCACGGTCGACGACGACCGCCGCGACCACGAGCGCTCCCGCGTCGTCCGCGGCGACGGCGGCATACGCGCGCGGCGCGAGGTCGGGTCGGTCGGGCGCATCGGCGTACGCGGGCAGCTGCGTGCGGAGGTATCCGCGAGGCAGGACGGCCGCGACCGCGAGGCGACCGGGTCCGACGCGACGCGCTCGGCCGGTGCGGTCGAGCGTCTCGGCATCGCGCTCGAGGTGCTGCACGGCGGCGCCGGCCGGCAGCGGGATCGCATCGGCGAACGGCACGCTCGCACCGCCGTCGAACGCCGCCGCCGCGTGATCCGACACGATGATCCGTCCCGCCCGATCGGCGTGAACTGCTCTGAACACATAAAGGAGTATGCGAGCCGCTGGCGGGCCGCGAGGCCTACCAGCCGAATTCGGTCGTAGCGCCGCGGGTGACACGGCGAGTCGGGTCCACGCGAGCGAGAGTTGAGCCCGCGGTACTAAGGGGACGACTTAGAGGAGGATGTAGCGGGCGAGTTTCGAGCGAGCGTGGACCCCGAGCCGTGGCAGGACCCGCGGCGCGACTTCAAGGATCGGCTCGGCTCCGCGCGGGGTGCGCTAGTAGGCGAGCGGGTTCTGCGGCACTCCGTTCACCTTGAGCTCCCAGTGCACGTGGGGCCCGGTCGTCACACCGGTCAGGCCGATCGCCGCGATGAGCTGCCCGCGCGCGACCGTCTGTCCGGGGCTCACGAACACCGCGCTCGCGTGGTAGTAGCAGGTCTGCATGCCGCCAGCGTGCTGGACGCAGACGTGTACCCCACCGACCGGGACCGGGCCCGTGGAAACGACGATGCCGTCATCCGAGGCGCCGATCCGGCTGCCGTACGGCGCCGCGACGTCGACGCCGGTGTGGCCCCACCAGAAGTACTGCGTGATCACACCGTTCACCGGCATCCCAAGACGACCCGTGCGCGCCGGCAGCGACGCCTGCGACGGAAGCGCGATCGCTCGTGGCTGCTCGGTCCGCTTGAGCGCCGGCAGCGCCGCGCCGGGAACGAAGATCATCTGTCCGACCGCGAAGTGCTCGGGCTCGAAGAGCACGCGGTTGTAGGACATGACGATGGTCGGGTCGACCTTGAACTGCGCGGCGACTCCCTCGACGGTGTCGCCCTCCTGCACCTTGTATACGGCGCCCTCGCCCGGCGGGATGACGAGCTCGCGACCGATCGGCAGTGCCTGGTCCTCGTGGCTGATGCCGTTCGCGTACGCGATCGCCTCGAGCGAGACCTTGTAGTAGTTCGCCATCGTCGCGAGGGTGTCCTCGTGTGCGATCGTCCGGATGAGGATCGGACGATCTTCCTCGGCGACGACCGTCTTCGGCGACCGCGACCCGGCGATCACGCCGCGTTCCGCGGTCTGCGCGCGCGTGACGTCATCGGTGGACATCACGACCGCGAACGAGGGACTTGCGGCGTCCGCAGGCGACGCCTCAGCACGTGCGGCCTCTGATGCCGTGTACGGAAGCGTCAGCACGAGCACGGCGACGCCGGTGTTGAGCACGAGACGGAGACCCTTCGCTCCGAAGTACGCCGCGATCGCGTGCGGCACGCGACGTGTGGTCACGTCGACGAACCGATCCTTCGAGCGCTGACCAACGGTGAGGAGCGACGTGGCGCTTCGCCGGACCGTCCTTCGCGCGCCGAGAGTCAGCGAAGGTGTGGCGTGCGCCTTCCTAGTCTTCGTCGCCAATACCGTTGTCCCTCCCCCAAGCAACGCGAGTCATGTACGTAATGCGTACTGCTCTGTCCTGAGCCGGGGTACCGTATCCACGAGGTCCAACGCTGTCAATCTCGGCAGCGTCACGGTTTGCCGACCCAGTAGTACCTCCGTACCCTACGTGCGTGCCCGACTACAACCTCTCCTATGTCTATGTGTTCGCCTTCTTCGTAGCCGGAGCGATCGTTGTCACCGCGATGATGCTGCTCAGCCACCTGCTGGCCCCATGGAAGCCGACGCGGGAGAAGCTCAAGACATACGAGTCCGGTGAGGAGCCCGTCGGGCAAGCGTGGGGTCGCTACCCGACTCACTTCTACGTCTTCGCCCTGCTCTTCGTCGTGTTCGACGTCGAGGTGATCTTCCTCTTTCCGTGGGCAGTCCTCTTCCGCGAGCTCGGTTGGTACGGTCTGGTCGAGATGACGATCTTCATCGCCATCCTGGTGGTCGGCCTCTTCTACGCGTGGAGGAAGAAGGCGCTCAATTGGTACTGAGCACCCCGCGTCCGACGATCGATCTCGTTGCGGCGCGCGACGCGCTCGCGGCGCGCATCGGCGATCGCGCACGCGTATCGACGCTGCACGACATGATCGTCGTCGACGTCGACGGCCCGCGGCTCGTTGAAGTCGCGACGATCGTGCGCGACGATCCGGCGACGCGCTGCGACCTGTATGCGGTGAACGCCGGCGTCGACACCGGTAGCGAGCTCCGCAGCGTCACGTTCGTACGCGGCACGGAGACCCACGTGTTCGTCATGCTGCGCACGACGTGCGATCCGATCGAGCCGCATGTCCCATCGCTGAGCTCGGTGTGGGTCGGCGCGAACTGGTGCGAGCGTGAGACGTACGACATGTTCGGCATCGTCTTCGACGACCATCCCGATCTCCGGCGGATCTTCCTCGAGGAGTCCTTCCCGGGCCACCCCATGCGCAAATCATTCCTTCCTCCACGCAGCGACGCGCGCGGAGGCTGAGACGCCGTGCCGGTAGGTCCGTTCGGGATCGATCCCGTGATCTGGGCCCCGCTCCGCCTCGTGATCGCCGTCCTCCTCGTCGTCGGGCTCGTCTTCAACGGCGCCCTGGCGCAGATCTACCTCGAGCGCAAGATCCAAGCGATCATCCAGGACCGGCTCGGTCCACTGCACACCGGTCCGTGGGGCCTGCTCCAGACGTTCGCCGACGCGATCAAGCTCCTGGGCAAGGAAGACATCCGTGCGCGCCTCACCGACAAGTGGTTCTTCCTGGCTGCCCCGTCGATCGTGTTCAGCCCGATGCTCGCCAGCTACGTCGTGATCCCGTTCGCGCCGGAGATCGTCGGCGCGGATCTCAGCATCGGCCTCCTGTA
>DATEDV010000216.1:0-4581 GCA_035281485.1 Candidatus Limnocylindria bacterium
CGTCGGCGTGGGCGATGCGAGCGCGCCGCCCGGCGCGCAGGCGGCGAGGAGCATCGCGCTCGATCCACCGAGGAGCGTCAGCAGCTCTCGGCGGCTCAGGATGTGCCCGACCGGGACGTCGTCCTCATCGCTGATCATGGCCCTCTCCATTCGCTCGTCCTGTGTCTCGGCTCGGGCTGTATGTCGTGGCGAGCTCGACGGCGACGCGGATCTCTCGACCCTGCTGACGACCCGTCCTCCGTGAGGTGCTCCGCACGAACGTACACGCGCGAGGATCGCCGCGCGCTAAGTATTGGCTAAGAAGATCCCGATTCAGAAGAGCGTCGGCCCGGACGGCACGTAACGCTCGAGCTGACCGAACGGCGCGGTCGTGAGCAGAGTCGAATATCCCACGAGCCGCAGTCCGCTCGCGAGCGCGAAGCGGACCGAATGGTGATTCGAGCCGAGCGCTCGCATGCGCACTGTCGGCGACTGGGCGAGCGCGCTGGCGAACGCCGACCCGAGCACGGCATCCGCGTCGGCGTCGCTGCGCCAGGCCGCGGGGCCGATCGCGCCGCCACGTACGTAGTGGTAGCCGATCGTATGTCCGTCGCGGACGACCGCATGTGCGACACGGCCGGGCTCGCTCAGCCAGAAGGCGTGATCCACGTCACGTTCCACTCCGACGATCTCGCGATCGAACGCCGTCGCGATCTTCGCCGTCAGCGGCGCGACGCTCTCATGCGAGGGGAACGACGACGGTTCACCGGCGAAGCTCAGGATCGGATAGCCCGGCAGCATCCCGCGGCGCATGTAGCTCGCCATCGCGGTGAGGTCGATGCTGGACCAGGTGAAGAACGTCGAGGCGCCGCGTGCCCGTCCCTCGTCCCACACCTCGCGCAGCAGACGCCCGCCGATGCCGGCGCGCTGCCGCTGCGGCCGCGCCCAGAAGCCGGAGAGGAACCACCGCGGACCGCGCACGATCGCGTGGCAGATCGCGACGAGTCCCTGGTCGTCCTCGGCGACGCGGAAGATGCCGGTACGGAACACGTGCGGATAGCTGTGGCGCCACTCGTCGCGCGGAAGGTCGCCGGCATCGATGCCGTTGCGCGCGAGCATGTCGCGCAGCGACGAGCGGAAGAGATCGATCGCCGGCTCGACGTCAGACGCCGTCGCCGCGCGGAGGCGGACGCCCGCGCTTCCGTCGTCAGGCACGCATGAACTCAGCGAGGAGCCGGTGGAAGTGATGCACGCCGCGCTCGCGGGCGGGTGAGTAGCGGCCGCGATCGTACAGGCGCGACCGCACGCCGCGCTGCACCGACTCGACGATCGCCTCGTCCTCGCGCTCGACGCGGTCGAGACCGGCACCAGCGCCCCGCTCGCGCTTGCTCGCGTCCCACACGAACGGCAGGAACGAGACACGCGTCCGGTCGACCGCAAGGGGCACGACGACGTTCACGGACACGCCCCACGGATAGACGTTGAACATCGTCGTCGGGAAGAGCCAGTAGTAATAGGCCGCGATCGCCGCTCCCGCGTCGGGATGCCCGCTCGGCGCGTCGAACGCCGCCTCGCCGGACTTGGCGTGCGCGATCTGCATGACGCCGTGGCGCTCGGGCACGACCGCGTAGCTGCCGTAATCGATGACCGCGGCGAGGCTGTTGTGCACGTACGGGATGTGGAAGCCCTCGAGATAGTTGTCGATGTAAAGCGCCCAGTTCGCGCTGACGACGTAGTCGCGCGCGCCGCTCCCGTCGTACACGAGCTGGTCGAACGGCAGGTGCGCGAGGCGATCGCGCAGTGGCGCGACGACGTCGTCAAAGGCCGTCGCCGGCGACAGCGCGACCATATGGAAGCGCTCCCAGGTCCCCAGCGCCACGCGAGGCAGATCGTCGGCGGCCGAGGGGAAGTCCGCGGTCTCGTCGAACTCGGGCATCGAGTGGAAGCGCCCGTCGAGCGCGAAGCGCCGGCCGTGATAGCGGCAGCGCAGCTGCTGCTCGTGACCCGCTCCCTCGACGACCAGCGTGCCGCGGTGCGTGCACACATTCGACAGCGCGTGCACGCGGTCCTGCGCGTCCCGTGTGAGGACGAGCGGCTCATCGAGCGCGCCGGGCAGCAGCGTGAACGGATACACCTGGCCGGCGACCTTCACGACGTCGTCGTGCGCCGCGTACTGCCACGTCCGCGCGAACACCTGGTCCCGCTGCGCGCGGAAGATCGCTGGATCGGAGTAGACGCGGGCGGGAAGCGTACGCGCGACACGAATGTCCGCGTCGATGGTGAATCGCTCGTGCTGCGATTCAGGTCCGTTCATCGTCGCGGATGCTATCGAACCGATCCGATGGTCATGACCCCGTACGAAGAACGCACGTAGTACCTGCGGCTAAACGGAATCTGCCTACTTACCCATAGAAGGGCTGGGTATCCCCGCGTTCCATGTGCGACGGTGGCGTACACGACGCAGACGCTCACGCGGCAAGGCGGCTTCAGCGTGTCGCGCCTCGTCGTGGGGCTGCTCGCGGTGACGGCGGCGGCGGCGGGCGCCGGTGCGGTCGTGATGCTGTCGCCCCTGTCGACCGGGGCGCGGGCGCTCGCGCTGCACAGCTCGGTCGTCGACCGTGGTCCGGTGACCACTCTCGCACCGGGCGACACGGCGACCGTGACGTTGCGTTTCCGCAACTCGGGTCTTGTGTCGTGGGAGCGCGGAGTCGCCGGTGCGCAGGCCGATCTCGCGGTGGAAGGCGACTCGGTCGAGTTCGCGACGGCGGGCCTCGCGGTCGGATGGATCACCGAGAACCGGATCGCGACCACCGAGGAGAGCCGCGTGCCACCGGGCGCGGTGGGCACGTTCACGTTCACCGTTCGGGCGCCAAGCGCGCTCGGCGTGTACCGGATCCCCGTGCGTCTGGTGGTCGACGGTGTCACGTGGCTCGATGACAACGACACCTTTGTCGTCGTCGCCAGCGATTTCGGTTTCCACAGCGAGCTGATCGACCAGACCGAGCATCCGACGCTGCGCGCGGGAGAGACGAGGGCGGTGACCGTGCGCCTCGGGAACACGGGCACGCGAACCTGGACGCGCGGCACGGCGGGTCAACAGGTCAACCTCGGTCTCGAGGGTGACGACCGCACGCAGACCGCGCTCGGGCTCGGCTGGCCGTCGGCGGATCGCGTCGCGATCCAGGCTGAGCCCGTCGTGGCGCCCGGCGCGATCGGCTCGTTCACGTTCCGCGTGCGGGCGCCGTCGACACCGGGCACGTATCCGCTGCGTCTGCGTCCGGTCGTGGACGGCGTCACGTGGCTGGAGTCGAGCACGCTGACCCTGATCAACGTGATGCCCGCGACAGCGGTCGCGCGTCTCGGCGAAGGCACGATCGACAAGTCGCCAAAGGACCCGACGTTCACCATGAACGCCGCCGTCGATCGCGGCAGCGCTGCCCCCGGCCAGGCGGTCAGCATCGTCGCGTCGGTCACCAGCGACTCCGTGACCCGAGCGTTCGTGGGCGTCGAGGTCATGGCCCCGCTCGGCGGGATCATCACCTACGGGAAGTGGTACGAGCGCGAGGGCTTCGAGGCCGGGGAGCTTCGAGCGTTCCCGATCACGTGGCAGATCCCGATGAGCGCGATGCCGGGGCAGTACACCGTTCGTCTCCGCGCCTTCGGCATCGGATGGAAGCCGCTGTTCGGCGTGAACGACGCCGCGGCGACGATCTATGTCGCGGAGCCGGCCGCACCGCCGGTCCCGCCCTCCCCGTCGCCCTCCGCACCGGCCACGGCGGCGCCGAGCGCCGGCGTCACTCCGACGCCCGGCGCGACCTCCGCTCCTCCGACGGCCACGCCGTCGCCGTCGGTCGCGCCGAGCTTCACGACCGGCGCCACGGTCACTCCGCCAAGTCTCGAGGCCGGGAGCTCCGTGACGGTCAACGCCTCGATCACGAGCGCGACCGCGGCGAGTGCTCTCGTGGCCGTCTCCGTCTTCCCGCCGGGTGGTGCTATCGCGGTGCACCAGCAGTCCTTCGAGAACCAGAGCTTCGCGGCCGGTCAGCAGCGCGGCTATCAGCTGACGTGGCCCGTGCCCGCGGGCGCGACCTCCGGCACCTACCGCGTCAGCCTCGGCGTGTTCTCGCCAGGTTGGACCGAGCAGTACAGCTGGAACGATGCCGCCGCGAGCTTCGCCGTCACGGTCCCCGCGCCGACGCCCACGCCGGTGCCGACGCCGCTGCCGAGCTCACCCGCGGAGCCATCCACAGCGCCGACGGCCGCTCCGACCGTGGCGCCGTCGCCGAGCCCGACCGCCGCTCCGACCGCGGCTCCGAGCTTCACGCAACTGACCGCGGTGTCGCCGACGAGCGTGGCCGCAGGCGGCACCGTGTCGATCACCTCACGTGTCACGAGCGCGACGGCGGCCACGGCGATCGTCAGCCTCTACGTCTACGCGCCGGACGGGACGACACAGCTCGACCAGCAGTGGTTCGAGAACCAGGTCTTCGCGGCCGGCCAGGAACGGACCTACACCGTGACCTGGCCGGTGCCGTCGACCGCCGCGACCGGCACGTATGTCGTGAAGGTCGGCGTATTCCCGCCCGGCTGGGCGCCCAAGCA
>DATEDV010000217.1:0-5840 GCA_035281485.1 Candidatus Limnocylindria bacterium
GCGCAGCACGTCCTCGCCGATGACGAGCTTCGGCTCGACCGCAGGCGTGACGGCGGGCTCGACGTTGGTGCCGTCCTGCTTCCCGTCTACGTTCTCTTCCGTCTTCACGGTGCCATCGTCGACTGAGCCACCCGCGAGACCGTGCTGCTTCAGCTGCCGCGGGACGAGATAGCCCTTCGCAATGTGCATCTTCTCGTCCTCGGTGTAGCCGGGCAGACGGATGATCTCCATCCGGTCACGAAGCGGCGGGATGATCGTGTCCTCCACGTTCGCCGTCGTGATGAAGATCACCTTCGAGAGGTCGTACGGGACCTCGAGGTAGTGGTCGGAGAACGTGTTGTTCTGCTCGGGGTCAAGCACCTCGAGCAGCGCCGAGCTCGGGTCGCCGCGGAAGTCCGCGCCGACCTTGTCGATCTCGTCGAGCATGAACACCGGGTTCACCTCGCCGGCGGTCTTCATGTTCTGGAGGATGCGGCCGGGCAGCGCGCCCACGTAGGTGCGCCGGTGGCCGCGGATCTCGGCCTCGTCGCGGATGCCGCCGAGCGACATGCGGATGAACTTGCGGCCCATCGCGCGCGCGATCGACTTGCCGAGGGACGTCTTGCCGACGCCGGGCGGACCCACGAAGCACAGGATCGGCGCGCGCAGGTTCTGCGACAGCTTGCGCACCGCCATGTACTCGATGATCCGGTCCTTCACCTTGGGCAGGCCGTAGTGATCCTCGTCGAGGATCTTCGCGGCCTGTGCGATGTCCCAGTCGTCGCTCGCGGCGTTCTTCCACGGCAGGGAGACGAGCCAGTCGACGTACGTCCGGATGACGCCCGTCTCGGGCGAGGCCTGCGGGATCTTCTCGAGCCGCCCGACCTCCTTGATGGCCTTCTCCTTCACGGCGTCGGGCATGCCGGCCTGCTCGATCTTCTCGCGCAGCTCGCGCACCTCGGAGCCCTGGTCGTCGTCGCCGAGCTCCTTCTGGATCGCCTTCATCTGCTCGCGCAGGATGTACTCGCGCTGCGTCTTGTCGAGCGTCTGCTGGACCTCGCTCTGGATCTTCTGCTTCAGCTCGAGGATCTCGTTCTGCTTCGCGAGGAAGACCGCGAGGTACCGCAGCCGCTCGATGACGTTGCGCGTCTCGAGCAGGTGCTGGCGCTGCTCCAGCGTGAGATCGGGGCTCGACGCGACGAGGTCGGAGAAGTGGGCGGGGTCGTCGGTGTTCTTCGCCGTCATCGCGAGCTCCGGCAGGATCGACCCGCCGTTCTCGACGTAGCGCTCGAACAGCGCCTTGACGTTGCGGAACTGCGCCTCGCGCTCGACGGGGTCGCCGAGCTCCTCGGCGATCGGCTCGAACGTCACGCGGAAGAAGCGCGACTCGGGCTGATAGCCGGTGATGCGGACGCGCTGCGCGCCCTGGACGATGATCTGCGCGCTTCCGTCCGGGATCCGGAGCAGGCGCACGATCTCGGCGACGGTGCCGATGTTGTAGATCTGCTCGGGCTGGACGTCAT
The DNA here is from genome assembly GCA_035281485.1 of Candidatus Limnocylindria bacterium. Taxonomy (GTDB): domain Bacteria; phylum Chloroflexota; class Limnocylindria; order P2-11E; family P2-11E; genus CF-39. The sequence goes on from DATEDV010000217.1 coordinate 1,503, forward strand.
CGATCTCGGCGTCGCGCTGGGCGACGAGCACGATGAGGTGGCGCTCCTCGGCCATCGCGGCGTTGATCGCGGCGACGGACTTTTCGCGGCCGACGCCGAGTGGCACGACCAGCTTCGGAAAAACGACAGCCTCACGCAGCGGTACCACGGGTAGCTCGGTCGGGTACGCGCCCTCGGGTGTCGTCGTCTTCGTTTCGTCCGTCATCTTGTCCTCTGTTTCTTTTCGCGATCGCGGTCGAGTGCGAGAGATCTGTTCGCTATTAGAACGGCGTGGCCGGGCCTGTCATTCCGCCCGGCCACGCGTTCATGGCTGACGTTGTAACTACTTCGAATGCGCGTTGGTCGCGTTGACCTTGATCGAGCGGGGCTTCACGTTCTCGGCCTTCGGCAGCACCAGCTGCAGAACGCCGTTCTCGAAAGTCGCCTCTACCTTCGTCGGATCGATGGCCATCGGAAGCGTGAACGCGCGCTGGAACTTGCCGACGCGCCGCTCCTGACGGAGCCAACCGTCGTTGGTCACATCCGCCTGGCCCTTCACTTCGCCGACGATCGAGATCGTGTCACTCGTGGCGTTGATCTCGAGCTGGTCCGGCGTCACACCGGGCACGTCGGCGCGGAGCTGGTAGGCGTCCTTGGTCTCCCAGAGGTCCACCGGGACCGCAAGATGGCCCGCGGCGAGCCCGCTCCAGCCATTCGGCCGGATGAAGCTCTCCTCGAAGAGACGATCCATGGCGTCGCGCAGCGAGACGATGTCGGTCATGGGGCTGAAACGGGCGATGGTCATGTTCGTCTTCCTCCTTAGAAGCGCGTGCCTTCGTTGCGGCCGCGCTTTGGTCTTTCTTCGGCGGTGTCAGCCTCCCCGTCCTCGTCGCCTTCATCCGCGTCGAACTCGGCGAGCTCGCGCATCAGGTCCTCCATGAGCTCCGCCGCTTCCCGCATCTGCAGCAGAAGCTTGACCCCGGCGAGGTTCACACCTCGCACCTGGGTCAGGTAGCGGATCACGCGGACGCGCTGCAGATCATCGTCGGAGTACAGGCGGATGTTCGTCTCGGTCCGGACCGGTTCGAGCAGGCCCTCCTCCTCGTAGATCCGCAGCGTTCGCGGATGGCAGCCCGCGAGTCCTGCCGCGATGGAGATGACGTAGACGGGTCGGTGACGCCCTGCCATGGGCCCTTGTATAGAGCCTGCCAATATCGTTGTCAACCTTCTTATCAGCGGTTTCCACGTGGCGGGTGGCCCAGAAAGCAGGGGGCCGTGGAGACGGTGGCTCGCTCGCCGTACGGCCGTTTCTCCGTCGGGCCGCATCGCGCTTCGCCGCCCCCTCGCCCACTCGCCGCCGAGTACGGCGGTGGGACAATCGCGCGCCGTGCGTTTCGGGCTCGACTTCGGGACCTCCAACACGTCGCTCGCGATCTGGGATGGCGAGCGCTCGACGGTGCTGCCCATCGACCCGCTCGCCGGCGCGGCCATGCCGACCGTGCTGTACGTGCGCCGGGACGGCTCGAGCGTGGTCGGACGCCCGGCGATCGAGGCGTATCTCGCCGACAACCGCGAGCGCGGCCCGATCACGCGCGAGTTCAAGCCGCTCGGCGTGAAGCTCGAGTCGTCCAATCCGCGGCAGAAGACCGTCGAGACCGTCATATACACCGACACCTCATCGCCGGGCCGGCTCTTCCAGGCGCTCAAGACGTTCCTGGGCGATGCGCTGGACGTGCGGACGAACGTCTTCGGCGAAGCGCGCGGCCTCGAGGAGCTCATCGCCGTCGTTCTCGGGCACGTGCGCGAGCGGGCGCACGAGCTCACCGGCGAGTGGCCGGCGGAGATCACGGTCGGACGGCCGGTCGAGTACATCGGCGGGCCCGAGGCCGAGGCGCGCGCGCTGGCGAGGATGCGCCGCGCCGCGGAGCTCGCCGGCATCGCCTCGGTGCGCTTCGCGTACGAGCCGGTGGGCGCCGCGCACGCCGCGTCGGTCGCGCCCGGCCTGTCGCTGGTCTTCGACTTCGGCGGCGGCACGCTCGACCTCGCGGTCGTGCGGAGCGAGCGCGGCGAGCGGCCCGAGGTGCTCGCGACGGCCGGGCGGGGCATCGGCGGGGATCGCATCACCGAGCGCGTGATCGACGAGCTGGTCGCGCCGAGCCTCGGCTCGCGCGCCACCTGGGGTCCGAAGCGGCTGCGTCTTCCGGCGTTCATGGTGAACGCGCTCCACGACTGGCACGCGCTGTCAGCGCTGAACGAGAAGCCGCTGCTCGAGGCGCTCGACGATCTCGTCCGACAGGGCGCGCCTAAGCGAGAGCTCGCGGCGCTGAGGAGCGCGATCGAGCTGCAGCTCGGGTACGAGATCTTCATGACCGCGGACCTCACGAAGATCGAGCTCTCGAGCGCGCCCGCCGCGATCCTCTCGTATCACCATGGTGCGGTGGACGTGGACGCGCGCATCACGCGCGGCCGTTTCGAGCGGCTCGTCGGTGCGCTCCTCACGGATACCGAAGCGCTCATCACGGACGTGCTGGTGCGCGCGCAGGTGAGCTCCGCCGATCTGGTGGAGGTCGTGACGACCGGTGGATCCAGCGCGATCCCAGCGTTCCGGGCGCTCCTGGCGCGGCGATTCCCGAACGCGCGCGTGCGCGACGCGGCCGCGTTCACGAGCGTCGCCGCGGGCCTGGCGATGCCCGGCGTGGGCACCGCTCCCGAGCTGTCGATGCCGCGCTGACGACCGGCTGCGATACGCACCGCGCGCGCTAGCCTTCGAGATGTGAGCGGTCGGCTCGTTCGACGACTGTGGCCTTACGCCCTCGCGCTGGCCGCAGTGCTCGCGATGACCGCCGTCATCGGCGCCGTCCTCAGCGTGGCTCAGGTCGCGAACATCTCGATGCTGTACCTGGTCACGATCCTCGGCACGGCGATCCTCCTCGGCCGGGGACCGGCGATCGCGGCGTCGATCGCGGCCTTCCTCGCGTTCACCTGGTTCTTCGTCGAACCGGTGCACACGCTCACCGTCGGCGACCCGCAGGAGTGGTTCGCGCTCACGCTCTTCCTCATCACCGCGGCGATCACCGGTCAGCTGGCGGCCGAGCTGCGCGCGCGGGCGCGCGAGGCGGCCGACCGCGCGCGCGAGGCCACGCTGATGTTCGACATCGCGCGACTGTTGGGAGACATCGATGTCGATGCGGCGCTCCGCGGTGTGACCGAGCGGCTGCGCGCCGCCCTGGACGTCGCGCTGGCCGTCGTCGAGCTGGACGACGGCCCCGCGACGCGACGCATCGTCGCCGGAGAAGCCGCGCTGCTGGATCGCGCCCCGCTCGGATCGCTCGCGGCATGGATCGGCGCGACGCACCCGACCGGCAGGACGGCGGCGCGCTGGATCAGGGTCGTCGACCCGCGCGCGGTCGGCGCCGCGCGCGACGAACGTATGCACGCCGTCCCGCTCCACACCGAGGGACGGCGGCTGGGAACGCTCGCGGTGCTCAGCGAGCGCCGGCTCGGCGCGGCCGACGAGCGGCTTCTTGTGTCGGTCGCGCAGCAGCTCGCCGGCGCGATCGACCGAGCAAGACTCCGTCGCCGCGCCACCGACGCTGAGATCCTGCGACGCGCCGACGACCTGAAGAGCGCGCTCCTTGGTGCCGTGTCGCACGACCTGCGCACGCCGCTCGCGTCGATCATCGCGTCGGCCGGGAGCCTCAGGCAGACCGACGTGCGATGGACGGACGCGGAGCGCGAGCAGTTCCTCGCGGACATCGAGCAGGAAGCCGGCCGCCTCACGCGCATCGTCGGCAATCTGCTCGACCTGTCACGGATGGAGTCGGGCGCGTTGCACCCCGATCGAAGCTGGTATGACCTCACGGCGCTCATCGACGACGTCCTCGGGCGGCTGCGGCCGCTGACCCGCGGTCACCGCCTCGAGGTGTCCGTGCCGGATGACCTGCCGCCGGTGTACCTCGACTACGTCGAGATCGATCAGGTCATGACGAACCTCATCGAGAACGCGGTACGCCACACACCCGATGGCAGCCAGATCGTGGTGACGGCCACCGTGACGGGCGGTGAGGCTGTCGTCGAGGTATCCGATGACGGTCCGGGTATCGCCATCGACGTCATCGACCGTCTCTTCGAGCCGTTCTTCCGCGGCCCGGCGGGGCCGTCGCCGCGCGGCACCGGTCTGGGGCTTGCCGTCGCGCGCGGCCTTGTGGAAGCGCACGGGGGTCGCATCTCGGTGCAGAACCGACCGAATGGGGGCGCGACGTTCCGCTTCACGCTCCCTGTCCAGCCGGCACCGGAGGCGGCGGTGGCGGGCTCGTGAGCCAGGGAACCGGAGCGCGCATCCTGGTCGTCGACGACGAG
>DATEDV010000218.1:0-2730 GCA_035281485.1 Candidatus Limnocylindria bacterium
CACCTGGGCGAGCTCGGTCGAGAGAAAGAGGGCCAGGGGCACGGACAGCACCGCGGGGAGCGGCGGATAGACGACGCACCAGCGCCCGTCGCCGCACGGCACGAGCTCGTTGAGCCACGGCGGCGCCTCATCCGTCCACCAGTGTCCCTGGGTGAAGGCCAAGGCGAGTCGCCCGTAGTAGTCGTAGTCGGTGAGAAGGCCGAGCCCGGCCACGAGATACACGACGGCGCCCGCGGCCGCGAGTGCCACCGCGACGGCGCGGTCGCTCCAGGTCATCCCGAGGCAACACGCTAACCTTGCGCTGCGTTGTCCGCACGACTCGCCAGCCTCTCGTTCTTCTTTCCGGCACTCAACGAGGAAGATCACGTGGAGGCCGTCGTACGCAGCGCGCTGGAGATCCTCCCGCGCTTCGCCGACGACATCGAGGTCACCGTCATCGACGACGGAAGCACGGACCGGACCGGAAAGATCGCCGACGACCTCGCGCAGGCGGACCCGCGCGTGCGCGTCGTACACCACGGCGCGCGGCGCGGCTACGGCGGGGCGGTCCGATCCGGCCTCAGCTCAGCGACGAAGGAGTACATCTTCTTCACCGACGGCGATCGTCAGTTCGACATCGCCGACATCGGCCGCCTCATCGCGGCGAGCGACGGCGTCGACGCGGTGATGGGCTACCGCCTCAAGCGCCAGGACCCGCCGCGGACGCGGTTCGTCGCGTGGGTCTACAACCGCGTGATCCGCGTGCTGTTCTTCGGTGGCTTCCGCGACGTCGACTGCGCGTTCAAGCTCTTCCGCCGCGACGTGTTCCAGCGCGTGCCGCTGGGTCGCGTGCGCTCCAACGGCGCGTTCTTCTCGGCCGAGCTGCTCATCACGCTGCGGCGCGCCGGGATCAGGACGCGTGAGGTCGGGATCCCGCACTACCCGCGGACCGCCGGCAAGGCGAAGGGCCAGCAGCCCAAGGTGATCCTCCGGGCGATCCGCGATCTATTGCGACTACGCCTGCGCCTCTGGGGACTGCCGGTCTAAGAAGTCAGAAGCGGCGCGCGCGAGGCCGGCGGCACTCCTCGAGCGAGCACCTGGCCCAGCCGGCTCGTCCGGACCTCGCGCGTTGAACGGCGGGCCGGCGTCGCCAGCTTTGCGAGCGAGAGGAGTGCCGCGGGGCTCAGGCGCGCCGGCTAACTCGAGGTTTGTCCAGGCGGATCGTCAGGGAGCGACTGGATGAACTCCTTGAACACCGCGATGTTCTCGTCATCCTCGCTCTCGGCGGAGATCGCCGATCGGTCGAGCACGGTGTCGGACACCAGGATGCGCGCCTCGCAACGGACCGCGAGCGCGATCGCGTCTGAGGGACGGCAGTCGATCTCGACCTCACGCTCGCCGAGCTGGAGGAAGAGGCTGCCGTGGAAGACGCCGCCGCCGTTGTCGTCCGAGACGAGATCCTTCACGACGATCCGCGTGATCTCCACGCCGAGCTTCGTGAGCACGTCCATCATCAGATCGTGCGTCAGCGGCCGCTCGCTGGCGATGCCGGCGATCCGCGTGGCGATGCTGTGCGCCTGGTCCGGACCGATCCAGATGGGGAGGAGACGGTTGCTCTCCTTGGCCTGGAGGAGCACGACGTGCTGGCCCGTGAGGACGTGCACGCGGACCGACTCGACCGTGCAGGGGACGAGCATCGTCCTAGGCTAACGCCACCCGGGACGCGGACGCCTGCCTCTGCGTCACCGGAAGCGCGCCCGGCCCGCGGTCTCCGCGCGCCGGAAGAAGGCCAGAAGTAGCAGTCCCGCGGCGAAGCCGGCGAGGTGCGCGAAATACGCGATCTGCTGCGTGGCGCTGTGCCCGCCGAGACGCAGCTCGGCGATGCCCTCGACGACCTGAAGCAGGATGAACATCCCGATCACGACGAGCGCGGGCAGCTCGACGATCGTGATGAACAGCCCGAGGAACACCAGCGTCGAGATCCGCGCCGTCGGGTACATCACGAAGTACGCGGCGAGCACCCCGGCGATCGCGCCCGATGCGCCGACCATCGGTCCGGCCGCGATGAGACCCTGACCGATCGCCGCGACGATCCCGCACAGGATGTAGAAGACCAGGTACTGCGCGCTGCCAAAGCGATCCTCGACGTTGTCGCCGAAGATCCAGAGATAGAGCATGTTCCCGAGGATGTGGATCCAGCCGCCGTGCAGGAACATATGCGACACCAGGGGCACGAACGTCTCGGCGCCCAGCTGCCCCGCCGCGATCCGCCGCGTGAACTCCAGCCAATCGAACGAGTAGCGATCGAAGAACGCCTCGAGCGCACCCGGCTGGCGCGTCAGGTAGACGATGTAGATCCACACCGCGAGGTTCACCGCGAGCAGGAGTCGATTGACGATCGGCATGCCGCGCACGGGACTGTGGTCCCGTAACGGGATCAACGCGCCGTGCTCGTCGCCGCGATCTTCGTCCCGTGGAGTGTGTACACGACCTGGAGCGACTCGGAGACGTAAAACCCCGAGGCCGGCGCGAGGTCCGGCGGCAGCGCGAACCGAGCGATCTCGCGACCGTCACGGTTGAGCTGGACGAGGATCCGCCCCTCCGCGTCGAGCACGTAGATCGAACGCTGGATGTCGACGGCTTGGATCCCGCTCGCGCGGGGGGCGGTCCCCTCCCAGCGCGGCGTGAACTCGACCCGCGTCGCCGTCGCGCTCGCGGAGCTCCGACGGTATCGCTGGAGCTCGCCGGCTG